>DAOQVG010000008.1:0-16847 GCA_035341435.1 Smithellaceae bacterium | reverse complement strand
GTTTTCCACCCGCCGGACACAGGCCGCACAGGTCATTCCGCCTACGGAAATAGTAACTTTGTCCCGGTACAGAGGAGTCCCCTGGGCTTCAGTAAAGGCTTCATAGCCCAGATCGCGCACCTTGTCCCGCAGCTTATCGATATCCACGCGATCGGCGTCGTATTCGACCAACGCTTTCTCCGTGGCGAAATTAACCGCAACAGTGAGCACGCCGGGTGTGCCGCGCAGCCCTTCCTCCACCCGCCGGACACACGCGGCGCAGGTCATTCCGTGAATATCTAAAGTAATTTTTTCAGCCAACTTCGTATCCCGCCTTTTTTACCGCATCAGCCACGACTTGAGCATCAACAGGTTTTGTTTCTTCATACGTGGCTATATTACTTTCTAAATCGACGTTAACATTTTTGATTCCATCAATGGAACTCAGCGCTTTAGTTACTTCCATGACACAATGGTGGCAGCTCATGCCTTTTACTGTAATGCTTTTCATTGGACTGGCCTCCTGCAGAAAAGTAATGTTTATTTAATTTAACATGTTTTTAAATAATGGCAATCATTGTTGACGACTTCGTAAAAAGGCCGGATGGTGCGTTGCGCTTCATACCTCGTCATTGCAGCGTACCCAAAGTACGCTTCATTCCTCGGTATTCGCGCGCCTTGCCTGCGACCTTTTTACGAAGTCGTCTGTAAATTGTTAATTTTACGACTTTTTACGAGTTTATCATTGTTTGATCAGAAAATCGCAGGCTTTAAACACACGACGGGAGGCTGGCGAATCGGCATGTTTGGAAAACAGAGAAACAGCATTGCCCGATTGCTTGGGGAAAATGTAGCCTTGACATATACAGATGATATTCTTATACTTCCGCCGCGAAAAAAGAATATTAATTGTTGGCCACCGGGAATATTCCCAGGGCCGCGCGGACAATCCGGTGAAATTCACCGCTGACTTAAATTCTGCCCGGATGCCGTGGAATATATTTGACGGGAAAATTGAAAAAAATATTTTGCCGCCAATATCTTTACCATCGCCCAAGGCATTAAAAGCTACGGCATAGCGCTGCAGGAAAGAGGATTCCATCCGCATCCGGCGTCGCGGTAGAACGAAAAGTATGGAATAATTTGCATGTATTTTGCATATAAATTTCTTCCTATTAATGCAAAATACGAGGGGGAAAATGATAATTCGCTGCTGGGGAGCAAGAGGTTCCATACCTGTTTCAGGTAAGCAATATTTACGTTATGGGGGCGATACGACCTGCCTTGAAGTCAGAAACGGAAGCAACGACATAATTATTGTTGACGCCGGATCGGGAATCCGTGAACTGGGCAATTATCTTTTGGCGGAAAATCAACATACGTACAACTTATTATTAACGCATGTTCATTGGGATCACATCATGGGGTTTCCCTTTTTCAAACCAATTTATGCCCATAAAACCAGCATTAATATCTGGGGATGCCCTGTCGCTCAGGCATCTTTGGAAGAAATGGTCACAGGAATCATGATCCCCCCCAATTTCCCGGTGGATGTATCCGCAATCAATGCCGGCATATCTTACCACGGTACAGGCGTCGATTCTTTTCAGATTGGCTCCATGACGATAACACCCATCGCTCTGAACCATCCCAATCAGGGTAACGGCTATAAATTTGAAGAAGACGGCAAATGCTTTGTTTTTCTCACGGACAATGAACTGGGGTTCCGTCACCGGGGAGGGCTGGAATATCAGGACTATCTGCAATTTGTCCGGGGAGCCGACCTGCTTATTCATGATGCGGAATACACTGAAAAAGAATACGAAAAAACAAGAGGCTGGGGACACTCCCGCTATGGAGAAGCACTGCAATTGGCCCTGGATGCCGGCGTGAAAAAATTAGGGCTGTTTCATCACAATCAGGAAAGAACGGACGACGCTGTTGATTCGATGGTGGAGGCCTGCCAAACGGAAATTGCCCGGCAGAAAGCAGAACTGGAATGCTTTGCCGTGAGCCAGGGCGCACAACTGCTTTTCTAACATTTTTCTGCGGCGTTGAGCAGCAAGGACAAAATAACGCACCGGCAGTATGTTTTTACCCACAACTCAAGCGGAATTAAAGAAACTGAAATGGGATAAACTCGATATTATCCTGATTACCGGAGATGTGTACATCGACAGTCCCTTCAGCGGTGTTTCCGTAATCGGCCATCTTCTGCTGGATGCCGGTTTTCGGGTCGGGATAATCGCCCAGCCTGATCCGGGCAGTTCCGATGATATATCCCGTCTGGGCGAACCGGAATTATTCTGGGGGATAACCGGTGGCTGCATGGATTCCCTGGTCGCCAATTACACCGCCACAAAAAAGAAGCGACGCAGTGATGATTTGACCGCCGGAGGAAAAAACAATCGACGCCCGGATCGGGCCTGCGTTGTCTATGCCAATCTAATTCGCCGGTATTTTAAAGACACCCGGCCTCTCGTTTTAGGCGGCATTGAAGCCAGCCTGCGGCGTATCGCCCATTATGATTACTGGTCGGATTCCATCCGCCGCTCCATCCTCTTTGACGCCCGCGCCGATTTCCTGGTTTACGGGATGGCCGAAAAAGCAATCCTGGAGCTGGCGGCGGCACTGCAAAATCACCGGGATACGCAAGACATTCGGGGCATCTGTTACATAGCTGCACAAAAGCCCGACGATTTTCTGGAATTACCTGCCTTTGAAGAGGCGGCTGCGGATAAAAATGCCTTCGCCGCAATGTTTAATCTGTTTTATAAGAACAATGATCCGTTGACGGCGCGCGGGATGGTGCAACGGCACGGTCCAAGATTCTTAATCCACAATCCGCCCCAGCCTGCCCTTACCACCAGTGAACTGGATATGATATACGCACTGAATTTCGCCCGCGCCGTACATCCGTTTTACCAGGCTTCGGGTAAAGTTCAAGCAATGGATACGATCAGGTTTTCCATCACCTCCCACCGCGGATGCTTTGGTGAGTGCAATTTCTGCTCTATCGGCGTCCACGAAGGCAGGGCTGTTATTTCGCGCTCCGAAAATTCGGTAATATCCGAAGCACAGAAGCTCGCCGCCTTACCGGATTTTAAGGGCTATATCTTAGATGTCGGCGGGCCTTCGGCCAATATGTACGGGATGAACTGCCGCCGTAAACAAACACAGGGCGGCTGTCCTCACAAGAGATGTCTTTATCCGCACGTTTGCGCAAATTTAAATGTCGACCACGAAAAACAGATCAACCTGCTGCGCCGGCTGAGAAAAATAAAGGGAGTAAGAAAAGTATTTGTGGCTTCCGGCATCAGATACGATCTGCTGCTCGCCGACAAAAAACATTGCCTGAAGTACATGCAGGAACTGGTGGCCCATCACATCTCCGGCCAGCTCAAGGTGGCGCCGGAGCACACTTCGGAAAAGATCCTGAAAATTATGGGGAAGCCAGGAATTGAAGCCCTGCTGGAGTTCAAAGCAATCTTTGAAAAGTTGAATCGGGATGCCGGATGCCGGCAGTTTCTGACTTATTATTTCATCGCCGCGCATCCCGGCTGCACAGACGGAGATATGCGGGACCTTAAGGCTTTTGCATCCCGTAAGCTGAAAATTCATCCCCGGCAGGTGCAGATTTTTACACCGACGCCATCCACTTATTCCAGCTTAATGTACTGGACGGGGATTGATCCGGCAACCGGCGGGAAAATTTTCGTCGAGAAAGATGCCGGTAAGAAGCAGAAACAAAAGGATATTATCGTTCCTCATTCTCCTTTGAAGACAAAGCGATAAAGCAAAAGCTTTTCTTGTGAATTTTATCAATTGGGTATAAAGAGCTCTTCCATTATTCCTTTCCATAATTTTCACCGGAATTAAATCCCTTTTAACAAGCGAGGAAGCGTTATAAAAACAAATACTAAGACATTTAAAGAATTGGGCATAGATAAAAGAATCTTCAAAGCGATAAACGAAATGGGTTTTATCGCCCCCATGCCCGTTCAGGAAAAAGTTATTCCCTTCTTATTGGAGGACACAAGAGATCTTGTCGCCCTGGCGCATACGGGAACGGGCAAGACGGCTGCGTTCGGCATACCCATTATTCAGCAGATCGATCCCTCATCAACTTCGACCCAGGCCTTGATCCTGGCGCCCACCAGAGAGCTGTGCCTGCAGATCACGGATGATCTCAATCATTTCGCCCAATATATTGAAGGTGTCAACATTGTACCGATTTACGGCGGCGCCAATATTTTAAGCCAGATAAAGCAGGTGGCCGCAGGAGCGCAGATTGTCGTCGCCACGCCCGGCCGGATGCTTGACATGCTGAAGCGAAAAAAGGTGAATGTTTCCACCATCAGCTGGCTCGTGCTCGATGAAGCCGATGAAATGCTGGATATGGGCTTCAAGGACGATTTGAATGATATCCTGGCCACAACGCCCCGGGAAAAAAGGGTCCTGCTTTTTTCCGCGACAATGCCCGGGGAAATAGAAAATATCGCCCGCAGCTACATGAAGAAGCCCGCGGAAATAACAATCGGCTCCAGAAATACGGGAGCGGAAAATATTGCCCACCAGTACTATGTCGCCCATGCCAAAGACAGGTACGTCGCCCTGAAAAGAATCGCCGATTTTTATCCGGACATCTATGCGATAATATTTTGCCGGACAAAAATCGAAACGCAGGAAGTTGCCGACGCCCTGATGAAAGACGGCTATAATGCGGATGCGCTGCATGGCGATCTTTCCCAGACGCAAAGAGACAACGTGATGAACCGCTTTCGCAACAGGAACCTGCAAATGCTGGTGGCGACCGATGTCGCCGCCCGCGGAATCGACGTTACGGATTTAACGCATATCATTAATTATAATCTTCCCGATGATGTTGAGCACTATACTCATCGCAGCGGCCGGACGGGGCGGGCGGGCAAATCCGGCATTTCCATCGTAATTATTAACTTAAAAGAACATTTCCGGATTAAACAACTGGAAAAACAGATTGGAAAAAAGTTTGAACAGGTTAGAATCCCGACGGGCCCGGAAATATGCACCAAGCAGTTGCTGCATTTTGTGGAAAAATTAAAAAATACCGAGATCAGGCACAAGGAAATAGGAGCTTTTTTACCCGCCGTTTACGACAAATTGAACGAGCTCAGCAAGGAAGAGGTCATCCAGCTGCTCATCTCCGCAGAATTTGACCGCCTGTTGAGCTACTACCGCCATGCGACCGACATTAATGTGGAAATGAAAAAAGAAGCAGGCCGGCAGTCCGCCGGTTTTGTCCGTCTATTTATCAATCTGGGACAAATGGAAAAATTTAATGAACGCAGTCTCAAAGCATATCTGGCGGGCGCAGTCGATATAGACAATCTGCGCATTTCCCGTATTGAGGTAACGCGTTCCTGTTCGTTTTTTGAAACAGACGCCGGGCAGGCGGAAATTCTTATCGCCAAATTAAAAAAACAAAAATTCCAGAACCGCCGGATACAGATTGACTATGCCGAAAAAGGCAAAGGTAAAGAAAGTAAAAAATACATAAAGCCGGCAAGCTCTTTTTTTGCGCGAAAAAGGATCAAGGTACACAGGAAAGGAAGATATTAACAAAGATAGCCGCCGTCCGGGCGAAAAAGCAGCACTGACGGCGCTATTTTCTTTTTGAGATGATTTGATCGATTTGGTTCACAGCTTCTTCCAGGGTTCCCGTGTTCAGAATATATTCATCGGCCAGGGCAATCGGAACTGCGGCGCCGTATGTAATTTCTCTGAAGTCCCTTTCTTCGAAAAACTGCGGCGAATCATCCGGTCTTTGCCGTGCAACTATTCTCTGCAGACGAAGCTGCCGGGGTGCTAAAAACGCTATGACGATGCAGTCGGCTTTTTCCCGGATAAGATCAATCTCCGGCTGTGAGCGCATTCCCTCCATGAACAAAAAATCTGCGGAACTTTCCATCGCCATTGCCAGCGCCAGCCGTGTGACTCCCAACCCGTCCGCTCCCCGCAGCTCCGTCGAGACAGCGGCTGCGGCGGCTGCATCATGCTCTAGAGAACGCTTCCGAATTTCCCGGCGGACAAGATCGCCGGTGGCATAATAGGGAATCCCCCTGGCCTCGGCGTAGATTCTGGCGGTGTTTTTTCCGGAAGCGGGCATTCCGATGACAACAAATATCTTCATTAAATCCTCAAAAGTACGCTTCATTCCTCGGTATTTGCGCGCCTTGCCTGCGACCTTTTTACAAGGCCGCCTGAAAGATTATTTAATTGCATCTTTTTACGAGTTCATCAACCATAATATTGCTGGAGATCATTGTTTTATCTATCTTTAACCTTGCGGCGCCGTTTCCCGCCTGGGCCGGATAGACGCCACTGTATTTATGATTGCAGCCGGATTGATTGGTGCTGACGGCCGATTTGTGGTAATACTCGATCGCCTCGCCGGGGAGACTGTGTCGCAATGATCATGAGCAATCATGACACAGTCCAGTCTCGGGGTCGGGGTTTTCCCCGCAGCCCGGTTGATACAATTCCGTTTCTAAATCAATGATGATATCGCGGCGGCTAGGAGGAGGCGACGAGGCGTGGTTCGACAAGCTCACCATGAACGCCTATGAATTATAAGCCTGTCCTGAGCCTGCCGAAGGACCAACAAAGATAGCGCTTGATTTAGAAATGGAATAAGACAGGCAGACAAGGCACGGAAATTTATCGGTACACGGTAAAGAACAACGGATCGATCATGGCAGTTTCATATATTCTGAAGAGAAGCAGAAAAAGAAGAAAGACGATTTCTCTGCAAATTACGGAGCAAGCTGATGTTGTTGTCCAGGCGCCTTATTTTACGCCGGTCAGAGAGATCAATAGTTTTCTGGAACAAAAATCCGCATGGATTCAGAAAAATCTGCGCAGAACGGAAGAACAAAAACATCAGAGTCGTGAAAAACGGTATGAATCCGGGGAAGGTTTTTATTTTCTGGGCGCGCCTTATCCGCTGGAAGTATTTTTTCGGCAGGATTTCCCTGCCGGCCTTGTTTTTGGCAATAGCTGTTTTTACCTTAACTGCCAGGACGGCCCGCCGGTGCGAAAAAATTATTTTATTCAATGGTATAAAAACAGGGCCGCAGAATACCTGGCGTCGCAGGTGGAAAGTATCGGCCGCCGGCTGCAGCTGCAGCCCGCAAGCGTCAGAATAACTTCCGCCCGGACGCGTTGGGGTTCCTGTTCGCCGGAGAATAAGTTGGCTTTCAGCTTTCGGTTGATCATGGCGCCGCCGATAGTTGTCGACTATGTGATTATTCATGAGTTGATGCATATTAAAGAAAAAAACCATTCGGCGCGATTTTGGAACCTTCTGGAAGCCGCCATGCCGGGGTACAGGATTCACCGGCGCTGGCTGCGAGAAAACGGGCATAAATTTGTTTTGTAACAAGTACAGGGAAAGGATCTGTTACACGTATTTTATGAAAAAAAGGGAGACAATAGATTTTCGGCATCGCGCAATCCTGCTCGATAGTTTCCGGCAAATGAATCTGCCGATTTCCGATTATACATTCGCCAATATTTTTCTGTTCCGCGACATCGCTCATTACGAGTTTCTGCATACCGATTGCGGATTATTCATTGCCGGCTGCAACAGTCAGGCGCAGCATTATCTGATGCCGCTTACCGATCTCAGGAGATGCGACCAAAAAACATTTGACATTATTCTGGATAAAGATAACTTTCTTTTTCCGATCCCGGAAGAGTGGCTTTCCGCTTTCCCTGAAGACAAATTTGTTATAACCTATGCCGACAGTGAATCGGATTACATTTACCTGACGGCAAAAATGGCGTCTTTCAAAGGAAAGCAGTATAACCGTCATCGAAATCATTTGAACCAGTTTCTATCCGCCTACAATCATCGAGTGGAGATGATGTCCGGGAAAAACGTCCCCCAGGCTATGATGATCTTACAGTCCTGGCAGGATGATTCGGGATTGACGTTGCAGGAAACGGATTTTGAGCAATGCCGGGAAGCTCTGGAAAAGTATACCGAGCTGGCCTTATGGGGCGTTGTTTATTACATTGAGCAAAAACCGGCCGGATTTATTATCGGTGAGCCGTTGAACACCGAAACATTTGTTTTGCACTTCGCCAAGGCGGCGAAGAAGTACAATGGTATTTACGAGTTGATGTTTAATGACACAGCCAAATATTTACTGCCCAGTTACAAACAGATCAACTTTGAAGAGGACATGGGCAATGAGAAGCTGCGCCAGACCAAGGAATCATACGGTCCGGAGATGATCTTAAAAAAATACCGTGTTTCTCTGATTCGCTGAATATAAATGGTAATTTAGAGCTACAAAAGGACAAAAGACCAATGACAAAACTGATTCCCATTACCCAGTTGCAGGAAGGTGATCAGGGTATTATTCATTCTATTGAAGGCGGTTCTTCCTTAACCAGCCACCTGGCTGGAATGGGCATCGCCGCCAACGCCAAATTTAAAATCGTCCAGGCAAGCGGCGGACTGCTGATTGTGCAGGTTGCGGACACAAGAATTGCTTTAGGCCACGGCCAGGCGGCAAAAATAATGGTTTATAAGAAAGACGACGTTGATGAACTTCTGCCGGAAAAGGAAGTTTTCGTTGCCCTCGCCGGTCAACCCAACGTCGGAAAATCCACCGTTTTTAACATTCTCACCGGTCTGTCCCAGCATGTCGGCAACTGGCCGGGGAAGACCGTTGAAAAGAAAGAAGGATTTCACCGCGGCGCCAACGCTATGATTCGCATTGTTGATTTGCCGGGAACCTACTCTCTGACGGCTTTTTCGGAAGAAGAACGAATTGCCCGCGAATTTATCATCCAGCAAAGACCTGATTTGGTCGTCTTAGTTTTAAATGCGGCGGCGCTGGAGAGAAGCCTCTACCTGCTATCCGAAGTTCTTCTGCTGGACCGGCCGGTAATTGTCGCCCTCAACATGCTCGATGTCGCCTCCGAACAGGGCATGCAGATCGATACAAAGGCCCTGCAGAACGCACTGGGCATTCCCGTCATTCCCATGATCGCCAAGCGCAACAGCGGTATTAAAGAACTGGTTGCCCAAATTAACTCCTTCGCCGCCGGCGATTTTAAATTTAATCCTCATCTGCCGGAGGTATCCGCCGACCACCGGGATGTCTACGAGAAAATACTGGCGGAAGTCAAACCTTACTGCGCCGCTCCCTATACGCCGCAGTGGCTGACGGTAAAATTAATGGAAGGCGACACCGCCGTTTCGCAGCAAATGGAAGCGCAGTTGCCGGCTGATTCCTGGAAAAAGATTACGGCGCTGTTTCGTGAACATGAAGATTCACTGCATGCCGTCGTCAACGGGCGTTACGACTGGATTGAACAAATTTCCCGGACGGCGCTGTCCCGCTTCAAGATGGGGCAGGTGGTGATCACCGACCGTCTCGACCACATTCTGACCCGCCCCGTGTTCGGCATTCCGATTTTACTGGGGGTTATGGCCGTTGTATTTTTTCTTACTTACTCTCTGGGCATGCCTATACAAAACTGGATGGCTGATTTAATTCAACAATTCACCGATTGGTGCGAGCCGTCGCTTCGTGGTCTGCCCGTCTGGCTCAAAGGTCTATTCTTAAACGGCGTAATTGGCGGGGTCGGCTCCGTGATCACTTTTTTGCCTATTTTAATAATTTTCTTTGTGACGATGGCGCTTCTTGAAGATGTCGGTTATATGGCGAGGGCTGCCTATGTCATGGACAGAATCATGCATATCGTAGGATTGCACGGCAAAAGTTTTATCCCGATGTGCCTGGGCTTCGGCTGCAATGTCCCGGCCGTATTGGGAGCGCGAATCATCGAAACACGCAAAGCTCGAATGATCACTCTGCTTTTGATTCCCTTTGTGCCCTGTACGGCAAGGCTCGCCGTCCTGACGCTCGTTTCGGCAGCCGTCTTTGGTCCGATCGCCCCTTATGTGTCGTGGAGCATTCTGGCCCTGAATATTGTTGCTCTGGGCATCGCCGGTATTTTTGTGAATAAATTCATTAAGGAACAGGATGCTCCTTTTATCATGGAATTGCCCATTTATCACCGGCCGGATTTAAGAACAATGATGATGGTTGTCTGGTCGAGAACAATCGCGTTCATCCGCAAGGCCGGTACCGTCATTCTCGGTGTTTCGATACTGATCTGGTTTTTATCGTATTATCCGTCCGGTATCGTGGAAGAAAGCTGGCTGGCCGCGCTGGGCAAGTTCCTGGAACCCGTCGGTTCTCTGCTGGGTTTGAACTGGAAAATGATAGCCGCACTTTTAACGGGGCTGGTAGCCAAAGAAACCGTTATCGCCACGCTGGGCGTTCTGTATTCGGTTGGTGCGGAAGGATTAGTGAATGTTCTGCCGCAAATCATGAGCCATGCCTCCGCCGCAGCGTTTCTGGTGGTTATGATGCTGTTTATCCCCTGCGCCGGAACAATCGCCGTTTTGAAAAAAGAAATGAACAGCAATAAATGGTTTTATTCCACAATTGTTCTGACCCTGCTGGCATCATACTTGGGAGGAGTACTGGCCTTCAATTTTGTAAAATGGCTGGGAATTTAATGATTTAATTTCGTTTCCAAATCAATGATGCTACCGCGGCGGCTAGGAGGAGGCGACGAGGCGTATTACCCATACGTTGAGGAAGCCGACGACGACGTCAACAAAGGTAGCGCTTGATTTGGAAATGGAATAAGGAGGGCTATATGAAAGTGCTGGGTGTTATGGGAAGCCCGCGGGTTCGGGGCAACAGCGACATCCTTCTCAGCCAGGCTTTGGCTGCCGCCAAAGAGGCCGGGGCGAAGGTGGGGAAGATTATTCTCGACCGGAAACAGATATCCGGCTGCAAGGACTGCAAGAAATGCAACAAAACGGGTATTTGTGTAATCACGGATGATATGACCGAAATTAAGGAGAAAATACTCGAAGCTCACGTCATCATCCACAGCGTCCCCGTTTATTTCTGGTCCATGACGGCGCAGATGAAGGCATACCTGGACCGCTGGTGCGTCTTTTTCGATGCGGACTGGAACTGGCATAGAATCTATTATCCTCAAATGCACGGCAAGCGCATCGGGCTGATTACGGTCTGCGGCGATCCGGATGTCCATACGGCGGACCCGATTGTCCACAGTTTCAAATCCACAGCGGAAATGACGGGGATGCGCTGGCTGGGCGTCGTCATGGCTTCCGCCGCCGAAAAGGGAGAAATCGCCAACAACGAGGCCGCCTTACGGGAGGCTTATGAACTGGGGAAGAAGGCGGCTGCGCCGTAAAAAATTGACGGTATCATTTTCCGGACAGGATTCTGCAACACGGCAGATATTCCATCTGCCTGCTTATATTCGGCCGCCCCGCAGGCGCTTTTAAAGAAAAATACGGCTGAAAGCCGGAAGGGAACACACAATGAAGTACACCAAAACATCACTTAAGCATGGATATGCCAATCAAATTCTTTCCATCGATCTGGGCGGCAGCGCCATTGCCGTTGATCCGCTCAGTCCGGAAGTTCGGGATTTTTTTATCGGCGGCAGAGGGCTGGGACTTTATCTGCTGCACCGGAGAATAACCGCGGCAACAACAGCTCAATCTCCGGAAAATCCGCTGATTTTTGCGCCGGGACCGCTGGGCGGAGTTCCGCAATTTCCGGGAACGAGCAAGTGCATGGCCATATCTCTATCGCCGCTGACTTCCATTCCGGGCGTCTCTAATTTCGGCGGCTACTTCGGCGCGTATCTTAAATACGCCGGTTTTGATGCTTTGGAAGTCACAGGCATTGCGAAAAAAAATGTAATGATCGTCATCAATGGTTTCCAGGGAGAGATATCCTTAATCGATGCGCCGCCGATTGATCAGGTTTTTAATCTGGAGCAGACTATTATTGAGCAGTTCGTGCAAGCCGGTTATGACAAGAAAAATATTGTCTTTTTAACAACAGGCGTGGGTGCGGCAACCACCAGCTATGGATGCATCAACAGCCATTATTTTGACGCGGCTAAACCGGCGCACGGAGCAAAAGGCCTTTTCCGGACAAAACAGGCCGGTCGCACGGGGCTGGGCTCGGTCATGAGTCAGAAGAATATTCGGGCTATTGTTGTGCTGGCCCAATTTCCACATGGTGAAAATCCCTACGGCGCTGCCGATTGGGATAAGGTAAAAAAGGCGGGTTTAAAGCTCCACAAAATCGTCAAAGATGTTGACCCGCAATCGCTCCAGATGCACCGCAAAGGTTCGGCCGGCCTTATCTCCTTCATGAACAAGGATGAATACCAGTCGCTGCCGGTAAAAAATTATCAATTCGGATCTGATCCGCAGGCGGGGCAAATCTGCGGTAAATTTTACTCGGAGCATCTTTTCGATCACCGGGGCATGGACGGCTGCTTCCCCGGCTGCAACCTGCGCTGCACCAAAGGCGGCTGGGTAACACTGGTCTCCGGGGAACATAGCGGGAAACTGGTCTGGGTAGACGGACCTGAATATGAAACGGCTGCCGGATTCGGCTCCAACCTCGGAATCTGGCATCCCGAATTCATCATGGAGGCCAACTGGCATTGCGATAATTACGGCATCGATACCATCACTACGGCCGTTATAATGGCTTTCGTCATGGAATGCTACCAGCGGGAATATCTGGCCGCCGAAGACACCGACGGTTTTACGCTCCGCTGGGGAGATGAAGGGGCCGCCCTGGCGTTCATCCATCAGCTTGCCCGCGGGGAAACCGCTCTGGCGCGGGCTGCCGGCAGAAGTATGGTGGAGTTGACCGCCTGGATCGCTGCCAAATATGCCGCCCGGACAGGTAAAGCCGACCTCCGGAAGGATCTTGAACAATTCGCCATGCAAACGAAGGGGCTTCCCTTTTCTCTTTACCGGACCCACCGGTCTTTATCCATGCAGGCCTCTTATGCTGCGGCCAGTGACATTGGGGCGCATCATGCCGCCGCCTGGCTGGTCAAGGTTGATTTGCTGGGCGCGTTTCCCACCTTTGAAACCAAAGCCAGGGCGCTAATTACTTATCCGCGCGTACGTCTGGGC
The DNA here is from genome assembly GCA_035341435.1 of Smithellaceae bacterium. GTDB lineage: Bacteria > Desulfobacterota > Syntrophia > Syntrophales > Smithellaceae > MVRV01. Next base: position 3,811 of record DAOQVG010000008.1, on the reverse strand, counting down.
AATGATAATCTGGGCCTTTGCAAGCTGCCCTGGGTTGATGTCTTCAATCCCGATTCCGGCGTCCGCAGGGACACGGATATTTATATCAATCCCGCTTCGCAGGAAATTTATGCCGATTTTTACAACGGAATGTTGGGTACCAGGATGACCTGGGAGAAAATATTCGAGCAGACGGACCGGGACATCAATTTGCAGCGGATTATGAATGTTTCGGCCTTCGGTGCGACGACCGGCGAGCATGACTGGATTCCGGACAGAGCAATCGGCCCCACCGACGATTATCTTTACGATGTGGAAAAAGAATATAATGACGAGCAGTTGAGCGGGTTTCTCCATAAGCCTTCAGCCTACATCGCCAAAATGGAAACGCCCGAAAAGCGGAAATTGCTGATGGAGCATCGCAGGGAAGAATTAAGGAAGTTGATCGCAGTTTATTACACGCAGCGCGGCTGGAGTAATAACGGAATTCCCCGGGTCGAGACTCTCAAACAAATCGGTCTGTGGGATTTTCTGACCGAAGAGACAAAAACGAAAATTGCCGCACTGAACGGGCAATAGCCGGTACTAGCGTCTACCCTTTCAATATAAGATTCTGTTTTTATTGCCTCACTTGTCATTCCGAACGTATGTGAGGAATCTTGATTCAATGCAGGTTGAGCGATCCATGAACATCCGGCCAGCTCTGTGTTTTGTGCAAAAATGGATAATAGCGCTATCCATTTAACACTAATTAAATCTATATTTACAATCTTTTATAAGTAATCTAAAATTTCAATAGAATCAAGCTTGTACAGAAACAAATAAGGCGGATGAAATCGGTTTTTTGCGATCCGCAATAATTGTTTGTTTTTTGCGGAGTTTTTTTGAGTCTTTTCATGGGAAATAATTCGACCGGCCCGGAGACGGCATTACATCGGGCACAGTATGCATCATCTCCGCGGCCCCATAAATTCCCGGTTGATTGAGGTGTGTCAGATGATAGATAAAGCCATGGCCAAAGAACAAGTCTCGGAACTGGTGGAAATTCTCCGCTACAACGCCGAATCGGAAAACTTCTACCACACTGTTTTTGAAACTATCGGGATTGCAATACTCATTTTAGACCAAAACAACACCATCTTACGGGCAAACGGAGAATTCGAAAGACTTACCGGCTACACCAGGGAGGAAGTGGAGTGTAAGAGAAAGTGGACGGAAGTCACCGCCCGAAAAGACGATCTGGAAAGGATGAAAGAATATAACCGGTTACGCCATATAAATCCGCTGTCCGCTCCCAGGACATATGGATTTCAGTTTGTCGACCGGCAGGGCCAGGCAAAAGACGTTGTTCTAACTGTGGCCGTAATGCCCGGCACGAAGAAGAGTCTGGCGGTGATGATGGATGTTACCGAGCAAAAGCGAATGGAAGCAGCCCTGCAGGAATCGGAGCAGAGACTGGCCGACACGATTGATTTCCTGCCGGATGCCACGTTTGCCGTCGATCTATCCGGGAAAGTCATTGCCTGGAACCGGGCCATAGAAGAGATGACCGGTGTAAAGGCGGCGGAGATACTGGGGAAGGGCGACTATGAGTATACGCGGGCGTTTTACAGCATGCGCCGGCCAATGCTGATTGATCTCGTATTTAACCCCGATGCAGACATCAAAACAATATATGATTTTGTCACAAGAGAGGAAAAAGTATTTTTAGCCGAGACCCATATAACTTTAAGGGGAGTGGATCGTGCTCTCTGGGGGAAAGCGGGGCCGCTGTATAACAGCAGCGGCGCTGTTGTCGGCGCCATTGAAACTGTTCGCGACATTACCGACCGCAGGCGAACGGAAGTCGCCCTGCAAAAAGCGCATGATGAACTGGAGGCCAGGGTGCGGGAAAGAACCGTCGAACTGGTGCAGGTCAACAGGGTTCTGCAGGCGGAAATAGCCGAGCGTAAGCGGGCGGAGGAGAAAATGCTTATCCTTGCCAACCTCAGTGATATTTCACCCCTTTCGATTACCGTGCACGACTTGGAGGGCAATTTTTTATACGCCAACCAGAAGACTTTCGACATGCACGGCTATTCTAAAGAAGAATTTCTTGCTCTTAATGTTTGCGAGCTTGACCTGCCAGCCAGCGCGGCCCTGTTTGAAGAACACCTGAAAGAAATTCTGGAAACCGGTGAAGCGAAATTCGATGTGGAGCATCACCGGAAAGACGGCGCCTGCCTGCCGCTCGAAGTTTTTGTGAAAGCAACCCGATGGGAAAACCAGACTGTTTTGCTCAGTGTGGCCTCTGATGTCACCGAGCGCAGGCGCAACGAGGAAGAATTAAAAAAATACCGGAAAGACCTGGAGGTTCTGGTAGCAGAGCGGACGGCTGAGCTCGAGGACAAAACGAAAAATCTTCAGGAGATGAATACGGCGCTGAACGTGCTTCTGCAGAAAAGAGAGAAAGACAAAGAGATTCTGGAGGAGAATTTCGTGGCGAATATCGGAAGCCTCGTCCTCCCCTATGTAGAAAAGCTGAGAAAAAACAACCTTGATATGCAGCAGCAGTTTTGTCTGGATATTATTGAAAAGCATTTGGGAGAGATAGCCTCGCCCCTTTTGAACAATATCCGGCGGTATGATCTTACCCCCCGGGAAATTCAGATAGCATCTTTGATAAAGGACGGCAAGACGACCAAGGAGATCTCCAAAACACTGGGAATCGGAGAAGGTTCCATTGATACTCACAGGAAAAACATCAGAAAGAAGTTAGGCCTGGACAGGGCCTCGAATCTCCAGTCCCATCTGCGTTTTCTGGAAAAAAACAGGTGACCATTCTTCCTCTGACGGCAGATTCCGGCCGCAGGCTGGTTGTTAACGAAGTTCAGACAGGAGCAAACTGATTATGAACCTTAGAAGCAAAGGCATGCAAGCAGAGCAGTTTCCTGAAGCAGTGAAGATACCGGGGCGCAATGTTGCCATCGTAAAACCGGAAAACAAAGGCAGACGAACAAAGAAAGCAATGTCATCGTCGAAAAACTTCTATAAGGCCGTTTTCGAAAATACTGGAACCGCAACGATTGTCATAGAGGAAGACAACACCATATCACTGGCCAACGAAGAATTTGCCAGAATCACCGGCTACGTCCGGGAGGAAGTGGAAAACAGGAAAAAATGGACGGAATTTGTCTATCGTAAAGACGACCTGGAAAGAATGAAAGAATATTATCGTCAGCGCCTCATCAATCCGCTGTCTTCCCACCCGTCGTATGAATTTCAGTTTATAAATCAGCACGGACAGTTAAAAGATATTGTGGCGACAGTTAACAAAATATCCGGCACAAAGCAGCATCTGATGACGCTGCTGGATATCACCGACCGCAAGCAGATCGAAGCGGCTCTGGAAGAGTCGGAAAAACGACTGGCCGATACGATTGATTTTCTGCCGGACGCAACATTTGCCATTGACACTTCCGGAAAAGTTATCGCCTGGAACCGGGCCATAGAAGAGATGACCGGTGTAAAGGCGAAAGATATGCTGGGCAAAGACGAGCATGAATATGCCATGCCCTTTTACGGGATGAGAAAGCCGATATTGATCGATCTGGTATTCGGATCCGCCGAAGAGATCGAAAAGAAATATGATTTTGTCACCCGGGAGGGAAACGTAGTTTTAGCCGAGGTCAACGTATCGTTAAGAGGAGAGCCGCGGACGCTCTGGGGAAAGGCCGGGCCGTTATATGACAATTATGGTAATATGGCCGGCGCCATTGTTTCTATTCGGGACATTACCGAGCGCAGACAGACAAAGGAAGCCCTGCAAAGAACACACGATGAACTGGAAATC
>DAOQVG010000007.1:0-16950 GCA_035341435.1 Smithellaceae bacterium | reverse complement strand
TCTCTGGGGTATCGCTTCCCCCTGGTCGGGGAGACGCCGGAAAAAATGGAAATTCTTGTCGCGGCGATGGGTGCTGTGAATGACAGCGCCGTGATCAAAAGAAGCTATGTTGCCCGGGATGCGGCGGCGGTCGCTCCTCTGCGGTTAACATCTCTGAATGTAGTACGAATAGCCAATGAACTGATTGGCGAGCCTTACGGTTGGGGCGGGCTTTACGGAAACCGCGACTGCTCTTCCATGACCCGGGATTATTTCGCCGTTTTTGGAATCTGGCTGCCGCGCCATTCCGAAGATCAGGTCAAGGAAGCAGGCAGTTATATCAGTTTTGACGGCATGACAGCGGAGCAAAAAGAAAAAATAATTACGGAAAAGGCGCTACCTTACTTAACCCTGCTCTGGCGTAAAGGTCATGTCATGCTTTATATAGGTGTGAAAAACGGTCAGCCGCTGATCTTCCATAATGTCTGGGGTGTAAGAACCAGAGATTTAAGAGGATACGGCGGAAGGAAAATTATCGGACAGGCGGTAATCACCACATTGCATCCGGGCCGTGAATTAAGAAACTTTGACACCGCCGGCGATTTGCTGACCCATATTGCAGGCATGAGCATTTTGGCGCCGCAACAATAATCCAACAATTGCTGTTTATTCCATTTCTAAATCAAGATGATATCGCGGCGGCAAGGAGGAGGCAACGAGGCGTATTACTAATACGTTGAGGCAGCAGACGACGCTGCCAACAAAGATAGCGCTTGATTTAGAAATGGAATCACGGGACGGAGGATGCATGGCACACAAGTATAAGATCACCCTGGAATATGACGGCACCAACTTCAGCGGCTGGCAAAAGCAGAGCAACGCCAAAAGCATTCAAGGTACTTTAATCGCGGCGGCGCAGGATTTTCTTGGCGCGCCGGTCGACATTCAGGGCGCCGGCCGCACCGATGCCGGGGTTCATGCGCTGGCCCAGGTTGCCCATTTAGAATCATCCCGCAAAATTCATCCCGAGACTTTACGAATTGGTCTTAACGACAATCTGCCCTCCAGCATCAACATCCTGCGTGTGGAAAACGCGCCTCCCCGTTTTCATGCCCGCCATCACGCAATTGCCCGCAGTTATCTTTATTTAATCGCCGGAAGGCGTACAGCTTTCGGCAAGCGTTATGTCTGGTGGATCAAAGACAAACTGGATGTCAAAAAAATGCGGCGGGCGATCAATGTCTTCTGCGGATTTCATGATTTTTCTTCCTTTGCCGACAAGAGAATGGATAAAGGAACATCGACCCAGGTTAATATTGAAAATGTACAGATGAAAGAATTCCCCGATATTATAGCCATACGCATCACGGGATCGCACTTCCTGTGGAAAATGGTCCGGCGGATTGTCGGCATAACTTGTGAAGCCGGGCGCGGCAAATTTTCCCTTTCCGATGTCCAGGAACTGCTTAATTCCCATTCGGAAGTTCCCGCCCATTTTACGGCTCCGCCCTCCGGTCTTTTTCTGGAAAAAGTATTGTATGCGGGAGATACACTGCCGGAAATAAAGCCGCTGATTTATTTATAGCTGTACAAAAACTTGACAAGGCAGGCCCCTTAAGATAAATACTGCCTCTCTTTCCGGGAATCATGACTATTGGAGATGCCGATGTAGCTCAGCCGGTAGAGCAACTGATTCGTAATCAGTAGGTCACCAGTTCGATTCTGGTCATCGGCTCCAGTAAAGTTAAAAGCTTAAGAAACAATAACTTACAAAAATTTTCTTTGTCCGATGATTTTCTCCTTCTATTATCCGCCTTTTTAATTTCACCTATAAAAAATCCACCGAAGCGACGGGTGATACAGACACCCTAAAACGGCCTGCGAGTTCTGCTGAAAACATTTTCACCGGAACGGGTTGATTACATTTTAATTTTTCTATTAACTGTTGACAAAAATATGGACACAAGATCAAATATTTTCTGCCAGGGCAGCAATGATCGGTTTGTAGGAAGTTGGCCAATTTTTGTGACCTAAGAAGATGTCAGCGAACTGATAAGGAGAAATTGATGATTAAACAAGAAATTCCGGCTGTTGAATTACAAAAAAGGCTGGATCGTTTTCAGGAAGTTTTGCGCAGTAAAGGCATTGATGGAGCCCTTCTCGTACAACGTGTCGACACCATGTATTTTACAGGAACCGCCCAGGATCTGCATGTCTACATACCGAACATCGGGAAACCGATGATTCTTGCCTACCGTGATCTGGAGCGCGCCCGGAAGGAATGTCCCTGGGAAATCATGCCGCTTACCGGCATTTCCAAACTGCCTCAGCTTATTGGCGCGGCGGGACACCCGGTGCCGAAAATATTGGGTCTGGAGTACGATGTTCTGCCGGTGGTGCGTTTTGAACAATACCGGAAAACGTTTGCCGCAACAAAATTCGTCGATATTTCCTATGCGCTTCGTCTTGTCCGAGCCGTCAAATCGGAATGGGAAATCGTCCAGATCGCCACAGCTTGCGGCATCTACTCAAAATTGCTGGAGTATGCGTCCACCATACTGCGCCCCGGCATGACCGAAATTGAACTGGAAAGCCTTCTCGGCGTTAGGGCCCGTCTGCTCGGGGTCGAGCCCATTGTGCGCCTGCGAAGCTTTTGCGGAGAGATTCATTTCGGCGGCGTTACTGCCGGCGCGCGGGCCGCTGTTCCGACCAATTTTGACGGTCCCACGGGCGGCCTGGGCCCTTCCTGGGCCTATCCCATCGGGCCTTCGCACACCCCGATTCAGGCCGGCGAGCCCGTGGTCATGGATTTTGCCCTCGCTTTTAACGGCTACTACGCTGATGTAACTCGGATGCTGGTTATCGGAGAACTCTCGGAGAAGTTCCAGCACGCTTATGCAATATCGCTGGAGATCGAAGAACGCGTCGGCCAGGCGCTTGTCCCCGGCCGGCCCGCCGGCGAGGTCTATGACGAAATTCTTGCCTGGGTGCAAAAAGAAACTCCTTTTGCTGCAAACTTCATGGGCTGCGGTTCCTCCCAGGTGCGTTTCGTGGCGCACGGTATCGGTTTGGAGCTTGATGAGCTCCCCATTATTTGCCGGGGCGCCAGGGAGGTTTTGCAGCCGGGCATGGTCATCGCTGTCGAGCCGAAGTTTTTCTTTCCCGGAGAAGGTGTGATCGGGGTGGAGGACGATCTGGTCATCGGCGATGCAAAAGGCGGCCGCTACCTTTCTTCGTCATCCCGGGAAGTGGTAAAAATTCTTCCATGATATTTACAGTGATCGACATACAGCGATTGCATGATTGACATGTCCTGTTTTTTCTTGTATACAAAGACCTCGAAGGACGCCGCTGTTTTGATCGGCAGCAAACATACAATTTTTAATTCTTGTCTCTTCAGCATAACGGAACACGGTGCAAGACCGTGGCGGACCCGCCGCTGTAATCGGGGACGGGGGTTGCAGGGTTATTTTAAGCCACTGCCAGGGTAAATCCTGATGGGAAGGCGGCGACCCACCGGTAGATCCGAAAGCCAGAAGACGTGCTGATGTTTAGACTTGATGGAATCTGATGGTAAAGGGTTCCTGTGGATGTTTATCATCCATGGGAGCCCTTTTTTTATGGAATTTACTGGGAGGAGATTCATGAAGGCTGTAGTCGTTGAAGAAATAGGCTCTTTTGAGCTGCAAGAAAGGGATATTCCCGTTCCCGGCAGGGGCGAGGTTTTGTTGCGCGTCACGGTTACGGGTGTTTGCCGGACGGATTTAAAATTAATCCGCGTCGGGCATCGGGATCTGATTCTTCCCCGTGTACCGGGCGAAGAAGTTGTCGGCAGGATATGTCAGTTGGGCAAGGATGTTGATGAATATTCTTTAGATCAGCGTGTTTACGTCTATCCGGGGACGAGCTGCGGTGATTGTGCACCATGCCGGGCCGGAGCCGGGAATTTATGCCGGGATATGAAAATCATGGGATTCCATCGTGACGGTGGTTTTGCCGAATATGTCCTGGCGGCCGCAAAAAGCCTGATTGCTCTGCCGGATAACATTGGCGATGATGAAGCCGTTTTCGCCGAACCGCTCTCCTGCTGCCTTAACGGCCTGGAACAGGCCAATCTCAAAGAGAACGAAACTATTGGAATCTGGGGAGCGGGGCCGGCCGGTACGCTGCTGGCGCGCGCCTCCTGCGCCTTAAAGGCCACACCTTTTGTTATCGAACCTGATGACAACCGCCAGCCTGCTGTGAACGGGTATGCGCAGCCGCCGGATATGCAATTTGATGTCTGTATTGTCGCCGTCGGCTCCAACGACGCTTACAGCGAGGCGCTGGCGCATCTCAATCCCCGGGGAAGGCTGGTTGTCTTTTCGGGGCTTGCGCCGGACAGAGCCGGAATGGTTGTCGATTTCAATCAACTCCATTATTATGAACAGAGTATCACCGGTTCTTACGGATGTGCTTATCGCCACGGCGCACTCGCTCTGGAATATATCAGCAGCGGCAAAGTTCAGGTAAAGGATCTGGTTTCACACAAGCTTCCCCTGGAGGAACTGAATTACGCCCTGGATCTCGTGGAAAAGCGTAAGTGTATGAAAATACATCTTTATCCTTGAAAAAGGATAATAATGTTTTAATGATAGCATGGAACTAAAATAATTTACATTACAGGAGTAAACAATGGATGCTGTAAAAATAATGAATTTCGGCGCCAGGATTCAGAGTCTCATTGATGGTAAAAATTTATCGAAAAATGAAACCTACGAGATGTTTAAGGAAGTCCTCTTAAATGAACAGCCTGATTTACAGCAGGGCGCATTTCTGGCCGCTCTGGTCGCCAAGGGTGAAACCGTTGAAGAGATAGCCGGGGCCTGGGCCGCCATCGATGAGATCGACACCGTTCATGTCAATCCCGATGTACAGGGAGGAGTATTTGAGAATTCGGGCACGGGGATGGATGCGTTGAAAACATTTAACGTCAGCAGCGCGGCGGCGGTTGTCGCCGCCGCCGGCGGTGTCACAATGGCCCGTCACGGGGCGCGGGCGATTACTTCCCGCTGCGGAACCGTGGATATTATGGAAACCGTGGGCATTGATGTGGACTGTGATGTCAGTGTTGTGGAAAAGAGCATCAAAGAGGTTCAGATCGGCCTTTTCAACGGTATGAGTCCGAAAGTTCATCCGGGAGCCCTGGGAAGAATTCTCAGCCAGATACGTTTCGGTTCCACATTAAATATCGCGGCTTCCCTGGCCAATCCCTGCCGACCGACCTTAGGGCTGAGAGGGGTATACACGGAAAAACTATTGTCCGTTGCCTCCGAGGTGATGCGGAACATCGGCTATGAAAGGGGCATGGTCGTACATGGAAAAGATTCAAGGTCCGGTTACGGCATGGATGAACTATCCATATCGGGGGAAACAAAAGTGTTTGAATTTACGGGTGATGCCAGACAGGAATACACTGTTTGCCCCGAGGATCTTGGTTTAAAACGCAAGCCTTTTGAGGAAGTATCGTCGATGGGTGATCCTTCGAAAGAGGCCTTACGCTTCATGCAGGTGCTGACCGGCAGGGGACATCAGGCATGCATTGATTTTACCTGCCTGAATGCCGGGGCCATCCTGTATACGGCGGGAAAATGCGACAGCCTGAAAAAAGGCGTGGAGTTGAGCCGTGAGATAATCGAGGATAATCGCGCTGTGGAAAAGCTGAGGCAGTGGGCGGCTGTGCAGGATTCGCAAGCATCCGCCGGGATGCAGAGGTTTGAATCGCTGCTGGCCAGGGCGTAATTCCAATTCTAAATCAAGCGCTATCTTTGTTGGCTTCGTCGTCGGCTTCCTCGACGTATGTATAATACGCCTCGTTGCCTCCTCCTTGCCGCCGCGATATCATCATTGATTTAGAAATGGAATAAAATCTTGAACTGACGGCCTGCCGCCCAAGGGGGAACAGGCCGTAAATTGAATCCGTTATTTTTCCGTTTTTTCTGGGGAAAGTTTTTTCAGGAGCCAGGCCATATTCTCGCCGAGAGTCTTCATCGTCTGAATGCCTTCTTCATCTTTCAGCACGTCGCCGGGGTCGCGGCCGATGCCGATACTCCAGTAACTGGAGCCGGGCATAACCATCTGCATGTAGTGGAGAAACAGATTCATGGAATTGAAAGCAGGAATGGCTCCTATGCGTCGTACAGCAACGACCGAAGCTCCAACTTTTCTTTTGAACATGTAGTCGTTGGCGCGGGCGACCAAGCCGCAGCGCTCGATAAATGCCCTCATGTTTGCCAAAACATCGGAAAAGTAAGTAGGCGAGCCCAAAAGAATTCCGTCGGCGCCTACCATTTTTTCTATGAGGTCGTTTAACATATCTTTTTTGACAAAGCAGCGGCGATCCTGATTCTGGAAACATTTATAACAGGCTCTGCAGCCGGATAGTTGCTTTCCTGCCAACTGAACCAGTTCGGTCTGGATGCCTTCTTTCTCCAGTTCATCTAAAACGAGATTAAGCAGAATTGCCGTGTTTCCATCTTTTCTTGCGCTGCCGTTTAATGCCACTACCTTCATGATTTTCCTCCTTGTTGTACTCCGAAATCAGGCGGAATCATTCCGCGTCGACTATAAATTGAGCTTTGCTGCATGATGGAGCCGCATGATGAGAGCAAAATAGGGAAAGTGCAGGTTGCTGTCAAGATAAATCCATGGTCTATTGCCAGAAATTTCTTGACAAATAGACCAAGTTGAATAAGATTTCACAAACTGTCGTCTTCAAAAAGTCTTCAGTTGAGAAACGCAGTAATGTTTGCCTGAGCGGGCGTAATTCAGCGGTAGAATGTCAGCTTCCCAAGCTGGACGTCGCCGGTTCGAGTCCGGTCGCCCGCTCCAGTTTTTTTAAGCCCAGCTCAGTCTTGGTTGCAGTATTTTTTTTCTTGCATTGCAGATTTAAGTATGCTAGCTAATTCACAAACCATTGCTTTGTGTGTAAAATTGAGTGGGCTTTTGCCCACTTTTTTTTTCTAAAGTTATTATGTTTGTTGATTTAAAAGATAAAGTAAGAAGGCTTGCCGAGCCGGTCGTTGTGGCGGAAGGCATGGAATTAATCCATGTCGAATGCCTCAAAATGCATACCCGCTGGATTGTCAGACTTTTCCTGGACAAGGAAAGCGGGGTTACGCTTGACGATTGTTCTGTTGTCAGCAACCAAGTTGGCGATATCTTTGATATCAATGATCTTATTGATGGACCTTATACTCTGGAAGTTTCTTCTCCCGGTTTTGACAGACCAATATCGCGCGATCAGGATTTCCTGAAGTACAGGGGATCTCAGGTAAATGTTAAAACAGGTTCAAAAATTGACGGGATTAAAAATTTTAAGGGTCATCTGGTTGATTTTATAGAAGAAGATGGTCAAAAAATAGTTGTGATGGAAGTTGCCGGGGAAAATTACCGGATTCCCAAAGCGGAAATTATCAAAGCCAACCTGGCCGATAGCGGAAAATAAAGTGAGACAGTTGCGGGGAAGTGATGTCGGCAGGCTTGATTTTGTGTATATAGGTGAACAAAGAGGGAGGATTTTGTAAATGTTTCCAGAACTTAAACGTCTGATCGAACAGATGGGTAAGGACAGGGGTATAGATAAGCAGATTATTACCGAAGCTCTTGAAGCGGCAATGCTTACCGCTGCCCGCAAAAAGTTGGGGCAACATGTGGATATCGAAGTCCATTATAACGATGAGGTCGGAGAAATCGAAGTATTTCAATTCAAGACCGTTGTCGATAAAGTGCTTGATCCCGAGATGCAGATTTCCAAGGAAGAAGCACAAAGAACACTTGATGAAGAAGCACAGCCCGGCGACAGTCTGGGGATGAAGATCGATACGAGCTCTTTTGGCCGCATCGCCGTTCAGATGGCCAAGCAGATTATTATTCAGCGGGTCAAAGATGCGGAACGTGATAATATATATGACGAATATAAAGACAGAAAAGGTGAGCTGGTCAACGGTTTTGTGCAGAGACTGGAAGGCGGCAACATTATTGTGAATCTGGGGCGTGCGGAGGGTGTTCTGCCGCTGGCGGAGCAGATACATCGCGAAACATATAAACGCGGCGAAAGAATTCGTTCTTACATTGTTGATGTAAAAAAGAATGCCAAAGGATCACAGATTCTTTTATCGCGCACCCATCCATCCTTCCTGAAGGCTCTTTTTGAAGTTGAAGTTCCGGAAATCTCCGAAGGATTGATTGATATTGTCAGTGTAGTCAGAGAACCGGGAAAACGTGGAAAAATTGCGGTCAAAGCCAAAGACAAAGATATTGATCCGGTCGGCGCCTGTGTCGGTATGAGAGGTTCCCGGGTGCAGAGCGTCGTTCAGGAATTGCGCGGAGAAAAAATTGACATTATCCCCTACACGGAAGACGCCGCCAAATATGTGAGCTCTGCTTTATCTCCCGCCAAGGTAAGCCGTGTATTTATTGATGAGGAAAACCGGACAATGACGGTGATCGTGCCCGACGATCAGCTGTCTCTGGCTATCGGCAAGAACGGGCAGAACGTTCGCCTGGCTGTTAAGCTGACCGGATGGAAAATTGATATGAAAAGTGAAACAATGGCTACCGCCAAAGAGGAAGAAGGCTATAAAGTTCTGGAGTCAATTCCGGGTATGGAGCCGGCAATGGCTGAAAGTATTTTCAATAAGGGGATTAAAAGTATAGCTATGCTGGCTGCCGCCGAACCGGAAGTGCTGTCGTCTATTCCGGGTGTTAGCGAAGCCACGGCCAAACAATGGATTGAGGACGCCGGTAAAATTTTAGACGAAGAGCTGAGTAGCGGTGCGTAAATAAGTTTGAAGTATGGAGAAAATTATAATTTAGGGAGTTTCGTGCATGCCTAAAAAGCGAGTATATGAGTTGGCCAAAGAACTGGGTCTGGAAAATAAAGATCTGATTGCAGATCTGGAAAGGATCGGTATTACGGGTAAATCTCATTCCAGTTCTTTAGAAGATGATGAGGTGGAGAGAATAAAAAGCGAATTACTCGCTAAAGAGCCAAGGCAGGTTGTAGAGGAAAGAATAAAATCCACAGTTATTCGCCGCCGTGTCGTTCGCACTCCTTTGGATGAAACTCCGGCAGCAGCCGAAGAAGAAGCAGAGATAAAAGCCGAGGCCAAGGCTGAACCGAAGGTAGAAGGAGAGGAAAAAGCGGAGCGGGAAGAGAAAAAAGAATTGCCCCCGGCGGCAACGCCAACTGTAAAAGCTCCCGCAGAAGAGGTCAGTGTGGCTGAGCCGGAGATTAAGCCGGAACCAAAACCCGAACCAGCCCCTGAAGCGGCGCCCGCGAGCGCTCCTGTGGCCGAACCAGAAAAGCCGGTTGTGGAAGCCAAAGAAGAGACGGCTGCTGAAATTAAAGCGGAGGCTGCAGTCGAAGCACCGGTGGCGGAAAGACCTAAACCGCAGATTATTCCTGTTCGTCCGCCGGTTATGGTCAGGCATAAAATTACGAAGGCGGAGCCGAAAAAAGAAATTCCACCCAAAGCTCCTGTAAAGCCCGGTGAGAAAGCAGCAGCTCCTCATCCGGAAAAACCGGCGAAGAAAGAGTTCGAAAAGCCCAAGAAAAAAGGCAGAATGCCGGTTGAGGTGCTTATTGAGGAAGACAAAGAAGCGCCGCGCCGTAAAGTTTCAGAGAAAAAAATTGAAAAGAAACTGCGCCGGCAGGATGAAGACAGGGAAGTAGTTTTTACCAAATGGCGGGCTGAAAAGGAAGTTACTCCCGTTAAGATGAGGAAAACGGAAATTACTGTTCCCAAGGCGATTAAACGACGCGTTAAGATCGGAGAAACGATTTCAGTAGGTGATTTAGCCAAGAGAATGGGGGTCAAGGCCAGCGAAGTAATAAACAAACTGATGTCCATGGGTGTTATGGCCACAATCAATCAGTCCATTGATTATGATATTGCAACACTGATTGCAGGTGAATTTAATTTCCAGGTCGAACAGGCCGAGGCGGAATTTGACGAAGCCATTTTAGGTGCACAGACAACACCGGAGAATCTCAAGCCCCGCGCTCCCGTTGTAACGATTATGGGACACGTCGACCACGGGAAAACGTCGCTGCTGGATGCTATTCGTCAGACCAATGTCATTGCCGGTGAAGCAGGGGGCATTACGCAGGCCATCGGCGCTTATCATGTCAATATTAACAAACGCGACATAGTTTTTCTGGATACACCGGGTCATGAGGCCTTTACCGCCATGCGCGCCCGCGGCGCACAGGTGACGGATATTGTCGTTCTTGTGGTTGCCGCCGACGACGGTGTTATGGACCAAACCGTGGAAGCCATCAATCATTCCAAAGTTGCCGGCGTTCCTATTATTGTTGCCGTCAATAAAATTGACAAGCCGGGCGCAGATCCGGAAAAAATCAAGCAGAAATTAACGGAACATGGTTTGGTGTCCGAACAATGGGGCGGCGATACTATTTTCTGCGAAGTATCCGCCAAAAAGAAGATCGGAATCGAGAATCTTCTGGAAATGATTTTATTGCAGGCCGATGTTTTAGAGCTGAAAGCCGACCCGGATCGTTCCGCCATCGGAGTGATTATCGAAGCCAAGCTGGATCGCGGCCGTGGTCCCGTAGCGACTGTTCTGATTCAACAGGGCACTTTGCGTGAAGGGGATGCCTTTGTATCCAAAACGGAATCAGGGCGTGTCCGGGCGATGATCAATGACCAGGGAAGACGTGTAAAAGATGCGAAACCTGCCACACCGGTGGAAGTCATCGGTTTTTCCAGCGTACCCCAGACGGGAGCGGAATTTTTCGTCGTCGAGGACGAAAAGAAGGCGCGCAATATCGCGGACTACTGGCTGAGAAAAGTGAGAGAAAAGGAACTTTCCGCTTCTTCCAAGATTACCCTGGAGCAGTTGTATGAAAAGATAAAAGAAGGTGTGAAAGATTTCAATGTCATCATTAAAGGCGACGTGCAGGGTTCGATTGAAGCTATTTCCGATGCTTTGCACAAGCTTTCCACGGAAGATGTCCGCATAAAACTCATTCACAGCTCCACCGGCGCCATCAGCGAGACGGACGTTATGCTGGCCTCCGCTTCCAATGCGATTATTATCGGGTTCAATGTGCGTCCGGATGCCCGCGTGGTTGAACTTGCCCAGCAAGAGGGCGTCGAAATAAAACTTTACGACATTATTTACAATGTGATTGCCGATGTCCGGGCGGCGATGGAAGGGCTTCTGGAGCCGGAATACAGGGAAGTTGTTCTGGGACGTGCCGAAGTGCGTGAAACTTTTAAAGTTCCCAAAGTGGGCACTATTGCCGGGTGCTATGTAACCGACGGCAAAATCACCCGCACCGCCAGCCTGAAGCTGGTCCGCGACAGTGTGGTGGTTTTCGATGGTAAAATCATGTCGCTGAAGCGTTTTAAGGACGATGCCAAGGAAGTACAAACCGGCTTCGAATGCGGCATCGGCATCGAAGGCTTTAACGATATTCATGTCGGTGATATCATTGAAGCTTATACTACCGAAAAACTGGAGCGCAAATTATAGCGCCGTATCGGATAACAATATGATGGTCGTTGGTTACGGAATAATTCAGCTGCGAATTCCGGAGTCGGGCTCTTTGAAAGAAAAACGAAGCGTTTTGAATAAAATAATCAAGCGCACACAAAACGAATTCAACGTTTCCATTGCGGAAATCGGCGATCTGGACAATCATAATCTGGCAAAAATCGGCTTCGCGTTTGTCGGTAATGACTCCCGCTTTATCAACGGCAAAGTAGATCACCTGCTGATGTTTGTTGATAATCTGCGAGCCGCGGAAGTTGTGAACAGTACAATTGAAATTATGGTTGTCTCCGATTTTGTTCAAGAGGCGAACTGGGAAGCAGGTAAGTACGATGAACTTTAAAAGAGCAGACAGGGTGGCCGAGCTCATTATGGTCGAAATGTCTGACATAATATTTAAACAGGTCAAAGATCCGCGGGTGCATGCCATAACCATTACATCGGTGAAAGTAAGCGATGATCTGCGTAATGCCAAAATTTACTTTGTCGAATTGGGGAAGGATGAATGTTCGCCGGAAATCATGGCCGGCTTGAACAATGCCAAAACTTTTGTCCGCCGGGAATTGGGCAAAAGGCTGAAGTTGCGTTTCATTCCCGAAATTATGTTTGTTCATGATAAATCGTTCGGCTACGGCACCCGGATAGAAAATCTTCTGGCGGAGATTGCCCGGCAGGAAAAAAGTAATGATTAAAGAAATTATTGATGCGCTAAACGAAGGGCGAAGTTTTCTCGTGACCTCCCATGTCCGGGTGGATGGAGATGCGCTGGGTTCGGAATTAGCCGTCTATCTGATGCTCCGCGACATGGGGAAAAAGGTTGTCGTGTACAATCAGGACGCCACACCGGTCCATTACCGGTTCCTGCCGGCCTCGGAAAACATTGTTCAGGAACCCGGGGCTATGGAGCAATATGATACCGCCGTTATATTGGATTGCAGTGAATTGGAGCGCGTCGGCGAGAAGGCGCAAGCAATTGGTCAAATAAAAAAACTGATTAATATCGATCATCACATATCCAATGACGGCTTTTGCGATTTAAAATTAATTGATGCCCGGGCCAGCTCAACAGGCGAATTAGTGTTCCGTCTGCTGCAGGAAATGGGGTTCAGGCTGACAAAAGATATTTGCACTAATTTGTATGCGGCGATACTGACGGACACCGGTGGATTCCGTTATTCGAACACGCGTCGAGATGCCCTCTGGACGGCGGGTACTTTGGTGGAAAATGGCGCTGATCCCCAGTGGATATCGGAAAACATTTATGAAAGCGACCCCCCGGCCAAGTTGAAGCTGCGCGCCCGGGCGCTGGAGACGCTTTCTCTGGATATGAAAAGTAAAGTGGGATCGCTTACCGTGACCAAAGAAATGCTGCAGGCAACAGGAGCATCGATGGACTACACGGAAGGCTTTGTGGATATTCCCCGTGCTGTACAGGGAATTGAAATTGCGGCGCTTTATACGCAAATGAACGGTAATGGCTTTAAAATCAGTCTGCGGTCCAAAGGCAAAGTCAACGTGGAAAAGATAGCAAAAAAGTTTGGCGGCGGTGGACACATTAATGCAGCCGCCTGCCGCATCGCAGGCGATATAGATTCCGTCAAGTCGAAGATTATGGAAGCAATTAAGGAATTATAGCCGTCTATGGATGGTGTGGTTGTCATCGACAAACCGGCAGGTTTGACATCACATGATGTCGTCAGCCAGGTAAAAAAAATATTGGGAGCAAAAAAAGCCGGCCATACGGGCACGCTTGATCCCATGGCTACGGGAGTGCTTCCTGTCTGCGTCAATGAAGCGACGAAACTTGCCGGATTTTTGGCGGATGATAATAAAGAATATCTGGCGACAATGCTGCTCGGTATAAAAACGGATACGCTGGATACGGAAGGAAAAATCGTCGACCGGTCCGACAACGTGGTGTCTGACCGTGAAATTGAAGCAATGTTGGCCCGGATGGTGGGAAAAATTAAACAGATACCACCCGCTTATTCAGCGGTTAAATATTGCGGGGATCCTCTGTACAAGTGGGCGCGCAGGGGTGTTATGATCGAGGCTGCGCCGCGGGAGGTGGAAATCCGGCATATTTCCGTCAAGGATATTTCCTTTCCCCGGGTGACTTTTCAGGTGGCCTGTTCCAAAGGCACCTATATCAGAACTTTATGCGCCGATGTGGGGGAATTGCTTGGTTGTGGCGCCTGTATGAGCGGTTTGCGCCGCCTTCGCAGCGGTTATTTTTCGGAAGACATGGCCGTTGCGCTGACAATTGGTTCTCCTGCGGAAAAGAAAGAAAAGCTTTTGGCCGGGATGTTGCCGATAACCAGACTGTTGCCGTCGGCGACGGTGATCGAAGTAGAAGATGAGTTGGCCAATAAGCTGCGTGATGGGTTGCAGCCTTCCGTGAAAACGATGAAGGCTCATGCTCTGCCTTTTCTTGAGGCGGGAGATATGGTAAAGTTCGTCAATCGCCGGGGTTGCCTAATTGCCATAGCGGAAATGGTGACGCCGGTAAGTAATTTTTTAAAAATTGACGAAAAATGCCAGGCGGCGAGGATTGTTCGTGTTTTCAACAATATTCAGAACTGATTGATAAAAATTTAGACAAAAGGAACTAATTAATTAGGAGGAAAAAAGCGTGTTAACAACGGAAAAAAGAACAGCAATAATTGGAGAATATCGGCTTCATGAAAAAGATACGGGATCTCCGGAGGTACAGATTGCACTGCTCAGCGCCAGAATCGAATATCTGACTGAACATTTCAAGGCGCATAAAAAGGATCATCATTCCCGCCGCGGTCTTTTGAAGCTTGTTGGCCAGAGAAGAAGACTTCTCAATTATATTAAAGATAATGATATCGAACGCTACAGAAATGTAGTGAAACGTTTGGGACTCAGAAAGTAAAACATTATTTAAGGGCGGAAGGCAATAGTTGATCCGATTGACCACGGCAGTTGCTCTGCCGGGAACAATCGGCTATTGCATTTCGCCCTTAAATTTCTGATTGTCTCCGACATCTGAAAAAACGGAGGAAAATTAAATGAGTAATGTATTTAGTGCGGATTTTGCCGGACGCAACATTTCGCTGAAAACGAATTATGTCGCCGGCCAGGCTGATGGTTCAGCACTGGTTTACTACGGTGACACGGTCGTTCTGGTCACCGCGGTTTCTTTAAAAGGAGTCAGAGCAGGAATGGATTTCCTGCCGCTAACCGTTGATTATCAGGAAAAGACTTTTGCCGCCGGAAAGATTCCGGGAGGCTTTTTCAAAAGGGAAGGGCGTCTTAATGAACGTGAAATACTATTGTCACGTATCATAGACAGATCAATTCGCCCCTTATTTCCCAAAGGATACTACAGCGAAACTCAACTGGTGGCCACGGTTCTTTCCGTGGATGATGCCAACGATCCCGAAGTTGCAGCGATGCTGGGAGCTTCGGCGGCTCTGGAAATGTCCGATATCCCGTTTAAGGGGCCGGTTGCCGGCGTGCGCATCGGCAGGATCAACGGCGAACTTGTCTGCAACGCTTCTCCCGAGAATATGCTGGCCAGCGAATTGAATATTTTTATGGTCGGTAGAAAAATCACCCCCGGTACAGAAGGACGCGATTATGACGTCGAACTGGTTATGCTGGAAGGTGATGCCCAGGAAGTAGATGAAGATGTAATCGTTGACGCCATTAAGTTCGGGTTGGAAGCGATTCGTCCGGTAATCGATCTGCAGGATAAAATGCGTCAGGCTGTGGGCAGAGAAAAAAGAACTGTAGAGGAGATTGTGACTGATGAAGAGCTGACGGCAAAGGTAAGGGCCGCAGCTTTAGCCGGTCTTGAGGAAGGCTACAGTATGTCCCGCAAACTGGAGCGCTACGGCAAGCTTGACGAAGTAAGGGAAAAAGTCATCAAGGAAATTGGCGGCGAAGATCCTGCTGTAGGCAAGAAAGTTGCGGGAATTCTTGAAGAAATAGAGCGACGCATCCTGCGCGAGATGATTATCAGGGATAAAAAAAGAATCGACGGCAGATCATCGACCGACATCCGGCCGATCAGTTCGGAGGTAGGAATTTTGCCCCGTGCCCACGGCTCGGCATTATTTAACCGCGGCGAGACGCAGGCAGTGGTCGCCCTGACTCTGGGAACTTCCTCCGATGAGCAGCGGCTGGATTATGTTACCGGCGAGGAAAGACGGTCATTCATGCTTCATTATAATTTCCCGCCCTACAGCGTGGGCGAGGCGAAACCCCTGCGGAGTCCGGGCAGAAGAGAAATAGGCCATGGGGCGCTGGCGCGGAAAGCATTAGTTCCTGTTTTGCCTTCGACAGAGGACTTTCCCTACACCATCAGGATTGTTTCCGAAATACTTTCTTCTAATGGTTCGTCTTCCATGGCGACGGTTTGCGGCGGGACTTTGTCCCTGATGGACGCCGGCGTGCCGGTTAAAGATATTGTGGCGGGCATCGCCATGGGGCTTCTAAAAGAAGGTGAAGATGTAGTTGTTTTATCGGATATTCTGGGTGATGAAGATCATGCCGGCGACATGGATTTCAAAGTATGCGGAACGGAAAAAGGTGTTACCGCCATGCAGATGGACATTAAAATAGACAGACTGTCGGAAGATATTCTTCGCAAGGCTTTGGCCCAGGCCAGAGACGGCCGGGTCCATATTATCGGTAAGCTTCGCGAGACGTTGTCTGCTCCCCGTCCTGACATTTCAATTTACGCGCCCCGCATTACCACTGTTAAAGTGAAAGAGGACCAGGTACGCACGGTTATTGGAGCAGGCGGAAAAAATATTCGTCAGATTATCAGTGAGACCGGTGTTACCATTGACGTCGAAGATGACGGCACCGTAACGATTGCCTCCAGTGATGCTGAAGCGGCGGCCCGCGCGGTAGCGATGGTGAAATGGCTTACCGAAGAGGCGGAAGTCGGGAAAATTTACCGTGGTACGGTGAAGAAAATAGTCGATTTTGGAGCCTTTGTGGAAATTTTACCGGGAACGGAAGGCCTGTTGCACATTTCACAGATCGCCAAAGAAAGAGTAAACAAAGTTACCGATGTCCTCAAAGAAGGCGATGAGGTCATGGTCAAGGTACTGGAAGTGGACAAGGCGGGCAAAATCCGCCTCAGCCGGAAAGAGGCAATGGCTGCTGAAGCGCAATAAGGTAAACCCAAAATATTCTGATCTGGAAAGTGCATGGGCAAAATAAATGTCTGTATTCAAAGAGTCGCCGGTAGTGAGGATCTTCCATTGCCTCAATATATGACCTCTCAGGCGGCTGGAATGGATATTTTTGCGGCAGTGGCGAATGAAGAAATTATCCTGCCCGGAGGGAGGAAAAAAATTCCAACGGGAATCGCCATTGCCCTGCCCGACGGCTTTGAGGCGCAGATAAGGCCGCGCAGCGGACTCGCAATCA
>DAOQVG010000006.1:0-17486 GCA_035341435.1 Smithellaceae bacterium | reverse complement strand
CTTCGACTTTAATCAACGGTTTCAGTTCCATCCTTTTTTGGCCTTTCTTAAAATAATCGCGAAGAACGGGATGCCGACCAGTGATGTAGTAATTCCGATGGGAATTTCCACATTGAAGAGCATCCGTGAAATATCGTCCACAAAAATCAAATAGATTGCCCCGATAAGGGCGCTGGCGGGAATGAGAATCTTGTTGTCGGGCCCCACCAGCATCCGGGTGATATGGGGAATGATGAGACCCACCCAGCCGATCATTCCCGCGAGGACAACCGTCAGTGCGCTCATCAGCGTCGCCACAAAGATAAGCAGCAGGCGTATCCATTCCACGGGGATGCCCAGTGCCTGCGCTTCTTCGTCGCCCATACTCAGCGCATTGAGATAGCCGGAAAAAAGGATCATGACAATTATGCTGACAACCTGCGGTATTCCGGCAGCCAGCAGCGTCTTATGGTCCACAAGGGAAAGGCCGCCCATCAGCCATTGCACAATTGCAGGCAGCTGGTTGAAGGGATCGGCAATGTACTTGATAATTGACAAAAGGGAAGTAAACAACGCGGCGCTGATAACGCCGCCCAGAACAAGAAGCAGGATGGTGTTGCCTTTGTGCATCCTGGCGATACCGACGGCAATGAGAACGGCGATAAAGCCGAAGAGGAACGTAAAGCTCTGGACGGCAAGCCAGCTGTCGAAAAATACCATGGACATCGCCGCCCCGAAGGAAGCGCCGGCGAGCACGCCGAGCAGGCCCGGCGAGACGAGAGGGTTGACGAACATCGCCTGAAAGGCCGCCCCGGAAACGGAAAGAGAAGCTCCGATAAGAATCGCCGCAAGGATGCGGGGCAAACGAATATCGATGAGCAGGCTCCCCAGCAGGAGGCAGCGTTCGGGGTCAAGGTCGCTGACCCCGAACATTTTGAATGCAAAAAAACCGGTAATATCATCCATCATAAGCGGATATTTACCAAGGGTCAGGGAGAACGCCGCCGTCAAAACGAGAAGGAGCGACAGCACCGGAAAAAGCAGACTGCGTTTCATGGATAAATGACCTGCCTCATCTCTTCGGCCGACAGTTCAACGCCAAGAAATAAACGATAGAAATCATTTGCTTCTTGTGCGAAGACATCCTGGAACGAGAAGATTAACACCAGCATAAAAACGTAAAATAAGAACCTTTTGCCAATATCCACCACCACCATTTTCTCCTTTCTGAAATTAGTTATGATTAATTCTTGATTTATGGAGTTACGATTTCAGCACGTAGTTGACGGGGATAAAAAGTTCCGCCCGGACCGGCGGTTTGGGGAAGGGCTGAACTTCGCGAATCGTTTCCAGTACGTTTCTGTCCAGGACGGCATACCCTGAGCTCTTCACAATTTTTATGTTTGTTGCTCTGCCGTCTTCCATGATGATAAAGGAAACCAGCACCCTTCCCTGCCAGCCGACCTTTTTTGCCAGAGGCGGATAGGTGATATTTTTTAAAATAAGATCGCGAATGTAGGCAAAGTGTTCTCGCAGATACTGGCTTTTCAGACCTTCCAGTGATCCGCTGCCCCGTCCCGGCCCATTATAATTGCCGGCACCGCTGCCGGCACCCCCGCCGCTTCCTGTACCGCTGCCGTTCTGGATAGTCGCCGCCTTCAGTGCACTGCTGCTCAGGGGATTTAGAGAGGGAAAATTATCGGGAGATATCCGATCTTTTGGAGCCGGAATCTTCGCCGGTGTGAGCTCGGACAGGGGGATCCGCCGGGAAGGCTTTTGTCTGTCGGGCGACCTTTTAGCCGGTTGATTTGGTCTCTTTTTTTCTTCCGGCATTTGCTGCATTTCTCCGCCGCCGCCGGCCGGATCAAGAGTTGCCAATAAGATCTGGATCGTCTGCGGCTGACGAACCGTCATAGTCATAAAAAATGCGATGCTTGTCAGGCACAGACAGTGAATCACAAAGGATACGAACGCCGCTTTGAGCATGTTGATTTGTTTGTTTGTGATTTCCATTGCCAATTTCGCCTCTGCGCCGCCTGCTGATTACGGTTAAGCGGTGAAGTGATAATAATTTTCCGCTTTTATGATTCTTTACGAGTCCGCCAGCTCCAATTGTTCCAGACGCTTCCTGTTCACCAGATTTATCTTTCTTACACAACCGCCGAAAAGCCTGTAGGCGCCGCCGCCCTCAGCGATAATATCCAGGGCCGCGTCGATATCGGTCACCATTGAAGTGCCTACTGCGGCCACATTGCGGCGAAAAAGCGGCTCCGGAATAAAACCCGCCGTAGGACCAACTACGGCGACGGCAGCGTCGCGCGGAACCAGACTGAGCAGGTGCTCGATTGAGCCGTTGGCGATGGACGCTCCCGTAAAAACAGCGGTCTCGCACCGCGCCAGTACATCCGCTGTCTGCTGCGGTGCAATGAATTCTCCGCAGGCCAGTTCAACTTCAATCCTGCTGTCTTTTTTCCGGTCAATAACCTTGATTTCACCAACACTCAGTTCTTTCAGCCGCTTCAGGAGCGGGATGATCGCTCCAACCATGCAGATGCGTCTGCCCGCAAACAAATGCGGCAGATCAGCCAGATCGTTGTTTTGCCCAGGGATGTAGCGCCCATCTTCGAACAGCGGCACGGACAGGGCGTTGATTGCCGCCAGTCTGATGATGCCGGCAAATGGATTGGGTGTTTCGCCGGAGATGACGGCTTCGGCGCTCAGGCCGCAAACGGCAGATGAGCTTCCTCTCAGGATGCGCCGGCCGGCATTACTGACAGCTTCAGGAGGGGTATAGGCGACGCCTCCGCAGCCGTTGGAAAATTTGATACCGGTAAAAAAAACGCCGATTATCACTTTCTCGACGAATAAAGATTCCATTGCACCGCCGTAATAATGGCGAATAATTTCCGCCGCTTCGTTCAAAATCGAGGCGGAATTTCCCAAAGCGGAGCTTTCCCCGGCTGTATCTGCTGCTTCGGTTTCGCTGTGATCATTCCCCGGTTGCGGCGATTTCATGGACTTCAATCCTTTGTAAATATCTCATCCGCCTTGGCCCCGGACGGTAATCGCCGGCGGAAATAAAGGCAATGGCCCCTTCTTTTTCGTCCAGCGGTTTCCCGTTTTTTTCAAATGTTACGATAGCCTGATCGCCCACGGCAGTGTTGTAAATTTCATGCCAGGAAAAGATTGCCTGGTATCCTTCGCTCGACTTAAGAACAATGTAGATTTGGTTTGTCGAATAGTGCTCCTTTAAAATGATGCCCGCACTATCCAGAATATGGCGCAGCAGAACACCCCGATAACTTTCCACAATTCCCTTTTCTTTGCCGCTGCCGCAAAGCATTGTGAGATCTCTAACTTCGGAGAGTTTCATCCGCTGCAAATCCTCCACGCGAAGATGAAGCGGATTTTTAACCAGACCGGAGATAAAGAGCTCGTAGGTCATGTATCGGGGATCATATATTTTCTTCTTTTTGATCGACATGGATGAGCAGGCTTTCCTGATTGAATTTTACCGGCAATTAATGCTATGCAATTAATAACATATGCATAATATTACATATGTTATTAATTGCATATGTCACGATTGACATATGTTACGGATAGCGTAAAGTCAACTACTTTTTTGACGGCCGCGGAAAAAAGCGCAGGGTTTCTCCGGAAGACAAAAGAAGTTTTTCGATTTTCCCCCGAAAAAAATTAAATACTTAAGGAATGTTCTTGAAATTATCGGATTCTTTCGATAAAGCCAGAAGCACAATTTTGCGTGGAGATGAAAACTATGGCCAGGGGCACGAAAAAAGGTGATTTATCAGGTTTGACGCTGCTGGGCAAAACTACTCAACCTGTTAAAAAACTTGAGACTTTTCCCAATCACCATCCCGACCGCAACTATACGGTAACATTACAGACGGAAGAATTTACCTGTGTATGTCCGATGACCGGTCAGCCGGACTATGCGAAGCTGAAAATTCAGTACATTCCGGATAAGAAAATTGTCGAATCCAAGTCGCTGAAGTTATATTTGTGGTCATTCCGCAATGA
This sequence comes from Smithellaceae bacterium, assembly GCA_035341435.1. Taxonomy (GTDB): domain Bacteria; phylum Desulfobacterota; class Syntrophia; order Syntrophales; family Smithellaceae; genus MVRV01. The sequence goes on along the minus strand of DAOQVG010000006.1, from coordinate 13,463 downwards.
AGGCGTTTTTCATGAACATTTGACCAACATGATCCTCGATGATTTAGTTGCCGCATTGAATCCGCGCTGGTGCAAGGTCAGCGCTGAATTTGCCGCTCGCGGAGGAATCGGGATAACGGTTGATGCGGAATACACATCGAAATAATAAACCTGAAGGGTAAAAAGGGTAAAAGTATGGGAAAACGTACGGACATTAAAAAAGTTTTAATTATTGGTTCAGGCCCCATCGTCATCGGGCAGGCCTGCGAATTTGATTATTCCGGCACTCAGGCTTGCAAGGCGCTGCGCAAGCTCGGCTACGAAATAGTGCTGGTAAATTCCAACCCGGCAACCATCATGACCGACCCGGGCATGGCGGATGTTACTTACATCGAACCGCTGAATGTTCAAACGATCACCGAAATTATCGAAAATGAAAAACCGGATGCGATTCTCCCCAACCTGGGCGGCCAGACCGGTCTCAATCTGACATCCGAACTTTACAAGCAGGGCGTTTTGCAAAAGCACAATGTAAAGGTCATCGGCGTGCAGGTGGACGCCATCGAGCGGGGCGAAGACCGTATCGCTTTCAAGGAAACAATGAATAAGCTGGGCATTGACATGCCCATAAGCGAACCGGCTACTTCCGTGGAGGAAGCGGAAAAAATTGCGGCCAAACTCGGTTATCCGGTTGTCATCCGGCCCGCCTATACCATGGGCGGCACGGGCGGCGGCATTGTTTACAACCTGGAAGAACTACAGCTCATCGCCAGCCGCGGCATTTCGGCAAGCCTCATCGGCCAGATTCTCATCGAGGAATCGGTCATCGGCTGGGAAGAGCTGGAGCTGGAAGTCGTCCGTGACGCCAAGAACAATATGATTACGGTCTGCTTCATCGAAAATGTCGACGCGATGGGTGTCCACACCGGCGATTCCTACTGCACCGCGCCGATGCTGACCATTTCGGAAGAGCTCCAGCAGCGGCTGCAGAAATATTCATACGACATTGTCGAGGCGATCCAGGTGATCGGCGGTACCAACGTACAGTTTGCCCATGATCCCAAAACGGACCGCGTGGTGGTCATCGAAATCAATCCTCGTACGTCGCGCTCCTCCGCCCTGGCTTCCAAAGCCACCGGCTTCCCGATCGCCCTTATTTCCTCCACTCTGGCCACCGGCGTCACCATGGATGAAATTCCTTACTGGCGCGAAGGTACGCTGGATAAATACACGCCCTCCGGCGATTATGTCGTCGTAAAATTCGCCCGCTGGGATTTTGAAAAGTTTCCCGGTGCTATCGACAAACTGGGCACCCAGATGCGCGCCGTGGGCGAAGTCATGAGCATCGGCAAGAATTACAAGGAGGCGCTCCAAAAGGCCATCCGCTCCCTGGAGAAAAAACGCTACGGCCTTGGTTTTGTTAAAAACTTCAATGAAAAATCACTCGATGAATTGATGGAAATGCTCTCCGAACCGTCCAGTGAACGGCAATTCATCATGTATGAAGCGCTGCGCAAGGGAGCAACGGTAGACGCCCTTTCCGCCAGAACCTACATTAAAAAGTGGTTTGTGCAGCAAATGGCGGAGCTGGTGGAACTGGAAGAGCGTATTCTGCAATACAAGGGGAAGGATATTCCCGATGAATTATTGAAGCAGGCGAAGAAAGACGGATTTGCCGACCGTTACCTGGCCGGAATTCTGGACAGGAAAGAAGAGGATATCCGCCAACAGCGCATTGCCTGCGGTATGGTGGAATGCTGGGATGCCGTACCGGTAAGCGGAGTGGAAAACGCGGCTTACTATTACTCCACCTACAATGCGGCGGATAAAGTCGGCACCTCCTCCAACCGGAAAATTATGGTTCTGGGCGGCGGACCAAACCGGATCGGTCAGGGCATCGAGTTTGATTATTGCTGCGTCCATGCGGCATTCGCTCTGCGCGACGAAGGCATTGAATCCATTATGGTCAACTGCAATCCGGAAACCGTTTCCACCGATTATGACACCTCCAACAAACTCTATTTTGAACCACTGACGGTCGAAGATGTTTTGAGCATCTATGAAAAAGAAAAACCCGAAGGTGTGATTGTCCAGTTCGGCGGGCAGACGCCGCTGAACATCGCCTCCGATCTGGCCCGCGCCGGCGTTAAAATTATCGGCACGTCGCCGGAGACGATTGATCTGGCCGAAGACCGTGATCGTTTTCGCATGATGATGGACAAGCTGGGCATTCCCATGCCCAAGTCCGGCATGGCCAGCAATCTGGAGGATGCCCTGAAGATAGCGGGCAGCATCGGCTATCCCTTGATGGTGCGGCCTTCTTATGTTCTGGGCGGGCGCGGCATGGAAGTTGTCCATGACGAAGACATGCTCAAACGTTATGTCAACGCCGCCGTCGGCGTCACGCCGGAGAGGCCCATTCTGATCGACAAGTTTCTGGAAAATGCCATTGAAGCCGAGGCGGACGCCATCTCCGACGGAACGGACGCCTTCGTCCCGGCCGTTATGGAGCACATCGAGTTGGCCGGGGTTCATTCCGGCGACTCCGCCTGTGTTATTCCGCCAATCAGCATTTCCACCCGTCACATGGAAACGATTGTTGAATATACAAGGAAGATTGCCGTGGAATTCGGCGTTGTCGGTTTGATGAACATTCAGTACGCCATCGCCAATGACGTTGTGTATATTCTGGAAGCCAATCCCCGCGCTTCACGTACTGTGCCGCTGGTTTCCAAAGTCTGCAATGTCTCCATGGCCCGTCTGGCCACGCAGGTGATGCTGGGCAGGAAGCTGGCCGATCTCGATTTAAAGAGAAGGTCATTCCACCATTTTGGCGTGAAGGAAGCAGTTTTCCCGTTTAACATGTATCCGGAAGTTGATCCGGTTCTGGGGCCGGAAATGCGCTCCACCGGTGAAGTTCTGGGGCTGGCCGATTCTTTCGGTCTGGCCTATTTCAAGGCTCAGGAAGCGACCCAGCAGTTTCTGCCCGGAGAAGGTACGGTGCTGATTACCGTTGAGGAAAAGGATAAAGGCGGTGTGCTGGAAGTTGCCCGCGCCTTTGAAAAAATGGGCTTCAAGATCAAGGCCTCGGAGGGAACCCATAAATATCTGGCGGAGCATGGAATTTCCTCGGAGCATATTCTGAAAATGCACGAAGGCCGACCGCACATGGTTGACGCGATTAAGAACGGCGAAATTCAACTGGTGATCAATACACCGGTCGGCAGACTGGGCAAATACGATGATTCTTATATCCGCAAGGCTGCAATTAAATATAAGATTCCCTATATTACAACTTTGGCGGCGGCGGTGGCGGCAGTGAAGGGAATCTCCGCTTTCCGGCAGGGGCATGGCCGCGCCAAATCGTTGCACAGCTACCATGCGGAAATAAAGTAAAGTCCCTGGCGGATAAGATTATTTCATAGTACCTTTTTGAATATTTGGAGAAAGAACAAGGGGTTGCAACCCCTTGTTCTTTTATTGGCTTCTTCGCGGGATCCACTTTTACACCCTCGAATTTCAAAAAATATTCGGGGGGACGTTATCTAAGCAGGATGCAGCATTTCGTACACCAGAGGTTTGTCTGTCCACTTCAATTTCTGCTGCTTCAGAAAATTCCAGTACATAAATATAAAGGTGAAAAGGATTTATGGAAAAACTTACAGGTTCGGCTAAAAAAAATCTGCGGTCTCAGGCGCATCATTTAAAACCTGTCGTTATGGTGGGCAGAAACGGCGTCAGCGAGCAGCTGATAGCCTCTGTTGACGCCGCACTGAAGGATCATGAACTGATCAAAGTTAAATTTCTTGATTTCAAGGAGGAGAAAAGGGAAATATCCGGGGAAATCGCCGCCGTTACTAAAAGTGAGGTCGTCGGTATCATCGGCAACATAGCCATCTTTTACCGGCAGCATCCGCTGCCGGAGATGAGAAAAATAAAATTGTAGCTTTGTTTAGCCGATAAGGAGTGCATTGACAACGGCGGCATATTTCAATAAGGTAAAACCTAAAACAGAAACAAAGGAGAGAAAAATGTTTTCTAAGCGATTCATTAGGTACGGGTTGATAATATTCGGCCTGTTCTTTTTTGTGATGTACGTGATGGAGCTCGACGCGTATGCCCGTGTAGGCGGCGGCCGTTCGTTCGGCAGCCGCGGGTCACGTTCCTATTCATCTCCCAGCTCCCCCTCGCGCACAACGTCCAGTCCTTCCAGCCCGTCCAGGCAAATGGGAGCTGCGCCCGCCTCGCCCTCTCAGAGCGGCGGTTTTTTGCGTAGCCTGGCCGGAGGCCTGGTTGGCGGTGTAATCGGCGGAATGCTTTTCCGGAGCCTGGGATTCGGCGGCCCCGGCACGGGCGGCGGTATCGGCCTGTTCGAAATTATTCTGATTGGCGCGATTCTTTACGGTATCTGGTGGTTCATTAAAAAGAGGCGGCAGGCAGCGGAAGCGACCAATTCTGCATTTTACCGCTCGACGTCAATGCCGGAACCGCAGCGCTACGATTATACACCAACTTCTTATGGACAGCAGCAGACAGGTTCGGACAGCGATTCCGGGCTTGATCACATCCGGCAGATGGATTCCACTTTTGATGAACAGACATTCAGAGATCAGTCCATGGACGCCTTCTTTAAGATACAGGGGGCCTGGGCGAACCGCAACATGTCGCCCATCCGCAATATGATGACCGAGGAGATGTATGGTATCATTCAGGGCGATGCTGATGATCTGAAAAGGAAAAAACAGATCAACCGGCTGGACAATATTGCCGTGCGTAAGGTGGAAATCAGCGAAGCCTGGCAGGAAGCCGGCAGTGATTTCATTACCATCCGGTTTACGGCGAATTTACTGGATTATACAATCGCTGAAACCACCGGCGAAGTTATCTCCGGCAGCAAAACCGATCCGGTCAAGTTCGAGGAATTCTGGACATTTACTCGCCCCGTGGGCGGTCAGGCCTGGCAGCTTTCCGCTATCAATCAGGCGTAGCAAAATTCGCCGCCTCATGCTTCGACGTCTGCAGATTAGCATGAGGCGGCTTCCATTTCGCGCGTCAAATTTGAAAATACTACTCAAAAAGAATCTCAAACCGGCAAAGGTGACAACAAAATGAAATTATTCAAACCAAAGGAAGAAAAGAATATTGCCAACGTCCTTTCCAAAATAACGGATTCTGAAGCCGCGTTGTGCCTCGAAGAACTTCACGGCCTGCTCTTTGGAATCGCAATTACACCGGAGCCCATCATGTCCAATGAGTGGCTGTCCACCGCCTTCGGTAAAAAAACACCCTTGAACGATGATGATACTGCGGAAACAGGCGCCGGTTGTCTTCTGGAAGCCTGCAAGCGCATGACCAACGAAGGCATCAAAGGACAATTGGTTTTTCCTTTCAATTACAATAGATTAACCAATGAGGAGCTTCCTCTGCTGGAAAGCTGGACCCGCGGTCTTTTTCTTGGCTTATCTCTGCGCCCGCACATCTGGAGAATATCGAAGGAATACGAAGATGCCAATAAGAAAGAAATTTCCAGTGATATGCGGAAGGTGATAGACAGCTGCAGCATCATTACCACCATTGCCGTCCCCGAAGAAAGAGTGGGAATATATGAACCAATACCAGGCCTTCCGGCAAAAAGCCCCGACGAAGTGATGGAAATGCTGTTCATTATGCTGCCCGCCGCTGTTGAAATCCTGCGGCAATACGGTGTGAAACTTCGCCAAGAAAATACGCCCATGGAACCGGCAAAGAAAAAAATCAGTCGCAAAGAAACCGGCTCCGGTGAAAGCGGCAAGGCGAGCAAAAAAAGCAGGAAGATCTGAGATTGTCAAACTGTTCATACTTATTGCCGTGCTTTTTGTTTTCGCCAGTCCAGCCACATTATATAAAGAATCATAAAAATGCTGTAAATTGCTGAGGGCAGGGCCGCTTCTTTTGCAAAAAGCGTAATCGCCAGCCCTCCTGCAATACCCTGATTTTTCATCGTGCCCTGAAGAACGAGACTGATTACATTTTTCTTGTCGACCCGGCAAAGACCGCAAATTATTTGAATAAGCCAGCCCAGAAGAAAAGTCGTGCCGATTACGATTCCGGCTATTGGTGCAACAGCCAGGGGATTACTGAAAATCAAATTTCTGTTCACGCCGATCATGGAATACAGGACGATAAAAAATCCCCAGTCGGTCAGCAGCCCGCGCACGGGGGACAATCTGTCCTGCCAGTTGAAGTAGAGAATTCCCCGTGATAAGAGCAGCGGTAAAACAATCAGGAGCAGCATTATCTTCAGGAGCTTATACGGATCCTCAAAAGCAGCGCCCATGAACAGCCAGAAAAACAGCGGCATGATCAGCAGAGCGGCAACGTAGGACGCCACTGTCCCGGACAGTGTGTAGGAAACATTGCCGTCAAGAATAGCGGTGAAAGGAATTACAGCGACCGCCGGCGGGACTGCCGCGATCAGGACAAAGCCGATCCAGAGATTTTTATCGTTAATCAGCCAGGCCGATAAAATCAGCAGAGCACCGCTGAGAACGACGTAACTCATAAATAGTCCGGCCAGTGATGGTTTCAGGATGGAACGGGGATTCAGAAAGTAGTTATTCGGGACGTTGATGGTGGCCAGCGTCATGACTAAAGCCAGTGCGGGCATGATCAACACTTTCAACCATTCCGCCGGTTGGGGCAGCAGAAGCCCCAACGTTATGGCCAGTAGAAATATAAAATTGCGATTAGCCAGAAGTTTAATCATCCACACTATTCAACTTGAAAATATTATCATTTAAGAGAGTTTCTGTTGCCGCTGATGCCGGCGGAGACAATAAATTTCAATGCTTCATCGGGTTTCACATCGAGTTCCTGCACCTGGGACCTGGGCACCAGCAAGGTGAATCCGGCCCACTGCATGCTTTGTAAAATGTAGACCGCTATATGATCTTTAAGGCCGAAAATCTCCAGATCTTCTTTTGTTATAAAGCCTAAAATCTTAATGTCGTCGCCTCCGGGAAGATCTATCATTACTACTTTGGCAAACGAGCTCTTTCTGCCCAGCAAAGCGTTCATGATGTCTTTGATGGTATTATAGATGATTTTTATCAGGGGAAGTTTGCCGAAGAGGCCGTCGATATAATTAAAAATACGCCCGCTTGCCACCTGAGTTCCCAAAAACCCCACCAGGATTATCAGGACGATTGTCGTCAGCAGGCCCAGCCCCGGAATCTTTATTCCCAGCGCCACAAAGTAACGTCCCAGGATGCTGTCCGTAAGCTGGAAAACAATCACCACGATGTAAATGGTTAGAACTATAGGTACAAGGATTAATATGCCTTTAAAAAAGTATGTCACAAATTTCTTCATTTCAACGCGCCCTCTTCATGCGCCGTAAACGTAATATCAAAAATTAACCGGCGGTGCGGAGATAATACATAATTATGTAATTATTGCAATACCGCCGGAGAATGGCAAAGATTTCATCCCTTTTCCGGCCGGGCCTGTCAACACAGGCCGGCAAAGCACTAATTCGATCAAAACGAAATTATTTCTCCCGAGCCGCGGGTCATTTGCATCTTTCGATTGATGATGGAAGGGATTTCCTCATCGTGATGCGTAACAAAAATTAATGTCTTCTTCCGGCAATACCAGTTCAGAAGCCGGTTGGCGTGGCTGATTAGTGCTTCATCAAAGAACTGGTAGGGCTCATCGAGTATCAGCATTTCAGCATTTTTTATAAGCGCTCGGATTAACAGAACTATCCGCTGCTGGGCGGTGGATATCCGTTGAAAATAACGTTCCGACAAATCGGTCAGCGCAAAATATTTAAAGAACGATTCCAAGGACTGCCGCTCCAGTTCATTTAAATTCGTTTTGGGCAGCATTGTGTCGCTCAAGCCCGAGGTGACCACCTGGGCGCAGGTCAGAGCTTTCGTAAAATAGAGATGAATCTCCGGAGACAGAAACCCGATCTGTTTTTTAATGTCCCATATGGTTTCGCCCGATCCCCTCAATCGATCAAAAAGATGAATGTTCCTGTTGTAGGCGTGGGTGTTGTCCGCCGTAATCAAACTCAACAGCATTGATTTGCCGGAGCCGTTGTCGCCAGTCAGCGCCCATTTGTCTCCTTTGCGGACAGTCCAGTTAACATTATTCAGGATGCGCTTTCCCCCGTATTCAATTGTCACATTATGGAAAGTCACGGCAAGCTTGTAAGGGTGGTCGAGCGGCGGCAGCAGTTCGGGGTAGATAGCGGGATAAACGGCGCCCGGAGAAGATGATCTTGCCACCGCATTATTCGGCGGCAGTTGCAGTTCATTCCTGACGGCAATCCTTGCCACCTTAAACTTTTGCAGCTCCAGCACATGGGTGACGCATGCGGGTAAATCCCGCAGTTGATTGACCAGGAAGATGATCTTTTGCCCTTTGCCGACAAGCAGGCAAAGCTTGTCGTTTAATGTTCTTCTGCTTTCCATATCGAGGCCGGTAAATGGATTGTCCAGAATCAGCAGGGAGGGCTTTTTCATCAGGGCTTCCACAATCAACAGCTTGCGCATCTGGCCGTTGGAGAGCTGGATGCAGGCGGAATTCTTGAATTCCTCCAGGTGGAAAATATCGAGCAATTCCATAACGCGGGAATCAGCGGAAGATTCTATTTGCAAATATTGGGCTACCGTAGGCGCATCGACGATCTGGCTGGGGGTATAACGCTGCTGATAGTAGCTTTCGCCCCGGTGAATTTGCGGCGAGATGAAGGATACCGTAACGATTTCGCGGTAGACGGCATCTTCAGATTTGCCGTCCAGGAAATGCAGCTTGAGCACGCCCTCCTTAATTTGCCGGTGACTGGAAAAAATAGAGCAAAGAGATGATTTCCCGGCACCGGCGGCGCCGTAGACAGCCCATGTTTCACCCGCCGCCGCCCGCCAGTTAATATCGACGAATTTCCGGTGCTTATCTATTTCATAAGTTACCTTCCGGAATTCAAAGAGAAGATTATTTTTCATTCCCTGATCAGATGCGGGTCAACTGGCGGTATTTGATCCGGTGCGGCTGGCTTGCCGCCGTGCCCAGTCTCTGCTTGCGGTCCGCTTCGTATTCCGAATAGTTGCCGTCAAACCAGAGGGTTTTGCTTTCTCCTTCGAAGGCCAGGATGTGCGTACAGATTCTGTCCAAAAACCAGCGGTCATGGCTGATGACCACGGCGCAGCCCGCGAAATTTTCCAGCGCATCTTCCAGCGCGCGCAGCGTATTGACATCCAGGTCGTTGGTTGGTTCGTCCAGCAGAATGACGTTGGCGCCTTCTTTGAGCATTCTGGCCAGATGGACGCGGTTGCGTTCGCCGCCGGAAAGTGCGCCGACTTTCTTTTGCTGATCGGTGCCGGAGAAATTAAAGCGGGAAACGTAGGCGCGGGAATTTATCTCTCTTGCGCCGATGGCGATAGTTTCCTGTCCGTCGGAGATCATTTGCCAGATTGTTTTATCGGGATCAAGAGTGTCGCGGCTCTGATCAACATAAGCCAGCTTCACCGTATCGCCGATGCGGAAAGTTCCGGCATCCGGTTTTTCCTGTCCGGTGATCATCTTGAAAAGCGTACTCTTTCCGGCTCCGTTGGGGCCGATGACGCCGATAATGCCGCCGGGCGGCAAAGAGAAAGACATGTCTTCCATCAGCAATTTATCGCCGAAGCCCTTGGATACATTTTGCGCTTCAATGACAAGGTCCCCGAGACGCGGGCCGGGGGCGATGAAGATTTCCCGTGTTCCTGATTCCTTTTCCTGATTTTGCCCCAGCAGTTCCTCGTAGGCTTTGATACGGGCTTTGGACTTGGCATGGCGTCCCTTGGGCGACATTCTGATCCATTCCAGTTCGCGCTCCAGCGTTTTGATTCTCTGTCCTTCCACTTTTTCTTCGTTCTTCAGCCGGTTTTGCTTTTGCTCCAGCCACGAGGAGTAGTTGCCCTGCCAGGGAATTCCCTGGCCGCGGTCCAGCTCCAGAATCCAGCCGGCGACGTTATCGAGAAAATAGCGGTCATGGGTTACAGCGATAACAGTACCGGCATATTGCTGCAAATGATGCTCCAGCCAGGCAACGGATTCGGCGTCCAAATGGTTGGTCGGCTCATCCAGCAGTAAAATATCGGGATTTTGCAAAAGCAGACGGCAGAGCGCGACGCGCCGTTTTTCACCGCCGGAAAGAACATTTACCGGCGAATCACCCGGAGGGCAGCGCAGGGCATCCATCGCCATTTCCAGTCGGGAGTCGATATCCCAGGCGTCAAGGGCGTCGAGCTTTTCCTGGACGGCGGCCTGCCTGTCGCATAGTTCGGCCATTTCATCGTCGGACATGGGCTCGGCAAACTGCTCATTGATTTTGTTGTATTCTTCGATGAGATCGACCGTGCTCTGCACGCCCTCCTCAACGATCTGCCGGACTGTTTTATTTTCGTCCAGTTGTGGTTCCTGCTCCAGGTATCCCACGGTAAATCCTGCGGAAAGAATGGTCTCGCCCAGGAAATCCTTGTCCACACCGGCCAGTATCTTGAGCAGGGAACTTTTACCCGATCCGTTTAAACCGAGGACGCCGATCTTGGCTCCATAGAAATAAGACAAATAGATGTCTTTGAGCACCGTTTTTTTATCGTAGATTTTACTTACCCCGATCATGGAGTAAATAACCTTGTTGCCTTCATTTGCCATTACCGATAACCTCCCAACGCGACGCGCTGCTTTACTTATTTAAATATAGGGTAAAATGTGCTGAATGATGATTTCAAAATTTTTCCGGATTTTGTCTTTGCCGGCGATAATCCCCATGTGCCCCGGTAAAAGAAATTCGATATCCAGCTGGGCGAAAGAAATGATGCTCTTTTTCAGCAGCGCACTGCTGCCGCCGGGAAAATCGGTGCGCCCGACGTTTTGGGCGAAGATAACATCACCGCAGAAGAGGGCTTTCCGTTCCGGCCAGTAGAGCCCGATGGAACCGGGGGAGTGGCCGGGAGCAAGGATGCATTTAAAGATGTGATCGCCTACGGCGACATCGCCTTCCTCCAACGGAAAAGTTATTTGCACCTGGGGAGCGCTGATTCCGAAAAGTTCGTAGAGATCACCGCCGACTCCTTTTAAAAATTGCAGTTCTTGCGGGTGCAATGCTATTTTTACCTCTTCAGGATCAAACATCTCGGAAGCCTGGAAATGATCGGGATGCGAGTGGGTGTTGATTACGTAGGCGATGTCTTCCCTTTTGATGCCGTCGTCCGCCATCCGCTCCAACAGATTGGGCAGATAACGGGTGAGGCCCGGATCTACAAGGGCGTTGATTCCACCGCCGATATAGAAGCTGTTGCAGTTGTTGTCGAAATAATTCGTCCACTCATAAACGTAAATATCGTCTGTCAGTTTCATGGTTTATCCTTTCAATTTTGTGTCGCGTCTGCGACGTTGTTTTGCAGCCATTGGGCAATATCGTTTGCCGACTGCTCCCAGCCTTTCTCCAGCATCGGTAGATGGGCAAATTGCTCGTAAGAGATATAATCGGCATGCAAAAATCCGGCTAATTTTTGTTCCATTGATTCCGGAACAATGGCGTCAAGCTTACAGCCGATAACCAGTTTGGGACATTTTATGTCAGCCGGTTTAATGAACACGCCCTGGGCGATTTGATAACCGACCATCAACGATTCGGCAACAAACATGCGGAAGATTTCTTCTTTTTCGTTTTCGTCGATGTTGTTGAGCAGTGTTGTTTCCGCCATAAAAGCCGTCGTTATCGGTTTAAAACTCATTAATTCCCACAGGGATTTCATGATTGTTCCCGGATAGGACAAATCATTATTCATTTCCGGCGTAACGCCGAAAGGAGGAGCGCTGGAAATGGTAATCAGTGCTTTTATGGACTTAAACTGCATGGCTATTTTCTGGGCAATTAATCCACCCATGCTGTGTCCGATCAAGGCGCAATTTTCAATTGCTAAATCCCGCATTACCTTTTTTACGTCCGCGACGTAATCCTCAATGGTCGTTTGTTCCAAAGCATCTTCACGGTCCGAAGGGTGATGGCCGCGCAAATTGATGGCATAACTTGGCCATCCTGCTCCGGCAAAAAACTGCAGATAATTTTTTAAATATTCACTTGTGCCGCCGGCGCCGTGGATAAACAGCAAAGGGTAAGAATACTTTACAACTTCCGGCTGATATTCATCTACAGCCAGATTATCTATTTTAATCCGTATCAATCAGTTATGCCTTTTCCTTCCCGGGAGAATTATGCCGCCGGCTGGATGTCTTTGCTTTCCGGTTCTTCCGGAACAAATATCCAAAGAAGAATGTATACTAATAAACCTGTGCCCCAGATGAGCACGGACAAAGTAAACAGCAGACGCCAGGTCCAGGAAGGAATTGGCGTATGTTTGCCCAAACCGCCGCAGACGCCGCCGATCCAGCGGTCCCGGCGCGATCGGGTAAAAGTATGGAGCCAGTCAATTGCATTCATAGTTTGCCTTTCTCATTGTTGCGTGGACTTATCCGACTCTCCGGGAAACGCGGCATATAATAATTTAATACCTTCTGCACTAATTATTTATTTCATTATTTAGCGGGGAAAAGACTTTTCAAAGGCAAATCCATTGTCGAGTGAGTTATTTTGATAAATTTACCCCTTTTATCAATTAAAGCCAACGTCGGAACACCGACCACCGAATAGTCGGCGGCGACTGCGCCGTCTATATCCAGCAAAACTCGAAACGGAAGCAAATTGGCTTTAGCAAATCTGGCCACCTTTGCCTGCGGTTCCATGATGTTAATGTAGGCGATTTCCAATCCGCGTTGAGAATAGATTTGATATATTTCTTTATACGAAGCCAGCTCTTTGCGGCAGGAAGGGCACCAGGTCGTGCCGAAAAAAATCAAAACCGGCTTGCCGCGCAGAGCTCTTAATTTAAAAACTTTACCCTCGAGGTCTTTCAATGAAAAATCGGGAGCTTCGGAATTTACTGTTTTAAAGGGAGCGCCGGGAATGTTTTGCCCCAGTGAAGAATTCGCCGGAAGGCATATCAGCAACATGAACGTCATTAGTATTGTACAAATTTTTTTCATTATCTTCCTGTCTTGTTAAAAGTAAAGAGTTCCGGCGGTAAAGAGAAAATATTCCCCTGCGCCGATCAATATCAAACCAAAGATAAAATTTATTTTTGTCATCCATATTCCCGTACGGGGCAGAGAGGCGATCAAACCGGCAAAAGTTCCGACGATCATCAGCAAAGTGCCCATACCGAAAGCAAAAACAAACTTACACCCAGAGCCAGATTCGTGCGCATGGCTACAAAACCCAGTAAAACGGCCAGCACCGGCGCCGTGCAGGGGCCGATGATGACGCCTGATGTCGCTCCGATCAGGAAACTGCTGAAGAATCCTTTTTTCTTACGACTGCCGGTCAGTTTTATGAGCTTTTGCGGAACAGGCAGCGAGACGCTGAAGACATCCATCATCGCCAGTCCCATGAT
>DAOQVG010000005.1:0-17779 GCA_035341435.1 Smithellaceae bacterium | reverse complement strand
AATTTTTCTGGCGGGATTTATGTGAGGCGCCACTTATTTGCATTTGACGGCGCAGGACATCAAAGAAAATCCGCAGCTTGTCACCGCAGTGAAAATTCATGCTTTTGGAGTGTCCAGAACCGTACGCGACATTTTGTCGGCGGCACCCGTGAATGCCGACGGCGTCTGGCAAACTTGGTTTCGCAATCCCGCCGCATCGGCGGATATGGATGCCTGGCATCTCTTTTCGCGCCGGCTCAATCTGTTGAATTCGTATTCCTTCAACCTGAGATGGAGCGCCGCCGGGTGTAATTTATTCTCCGTACGCCGGAAGGGCACCGCGCACGCCGGTGTTTTGCCCGCTTTCGGGAGCAATTGGCAGCTTTCGGATCCGTCCGGCACGGGCGAAAAATCATTATCTGATTTCGGCATCTTGTCAATCTTACCGCCGGGCGCCTCCATTGAAGAAGAAAAAAAGCAAACAGGCGATATGATCGCTGCAAAAGGCAGAGAATGGCTGTTTCTCGGAGTTCGATATCTCAACAGAGAAGGCAGATTTTATCCGGCGGCGGAAATATTGGAAGTCCTTACAAGGATGAAAAGAAGCATCTATTTTTCCCTGGTCAAAATACCGCAAGCTGATTCTTCAGGCGGTTTTCTCATCGTTCTGCTGGCTTTTTACGGCGATGAAAAAGATTTTGCCAAAGAACGAGCCGCAGTCGATATCCGTAAAATAATTGGCAGTGAGCTGGCTGAAGAAGATCAACCGGATAAAATTGATTTCTTTCCTTTATATCCCAGATTTTCAGCGGATGGGACGCTGGATCATGATTGGTGTCGGACCGAATATTCAACCGGCCGACTGCAAAAAAAAGCAAAAGATAAAATCTATTTAAACGTAACAAAAATGAGAAAATATTTAATTAAACGAAGTATATTGACGACAAATTAATACAAGCGGCAACAACAATTATTTTCCCAGAAAAGAAAGCAAGAAGGAGGAAGGCATGGCTATTCAAGATGAAATTCCCAAATCTCGAATCACTTTGAGATATAAAACGGAAGTCCAGGGCAAACCTGAAGATATAACGCTTCCGCTACGCCTGATGGTGACGGGTGATTTGTCATTAGGTAGTTCCAACGATCGCAAACTGGATCTGGATGAAAGACGGATGCGTACACTGGATGGTACCAATCTCGATGCAGTAATGAAGGATATGGGTATGGCGCTGAAATTTGCGGTATCCAACAAAATAGACCCGGAAAATGCGGAGGAGATGGACGTCACTATTCCCATCGCCGGGATGAGATCTTTTTCTCCCGACCAGATAGCTAAATGCGTTCCCAAACTGAAAGGCATCCTGCAGGTAAAAAAACTGTTGGAGGAAGTTGTTTCCAACGTGGACAATCGAAAGGAATTCCGCAAACTGCTCAATGAGCTGATGAGCAATGAAGAAGCTTTGAACAAAATGGCCGAGCAGCTGAAAGGTTATGAAAGTTTGAAATTGAATCTTGATAATAAGGCTAATTAACAGGGGGCGTAATTATGGGCGACACACAATTAGAAAAAACCGAAGTAAAAACTGAGGAACTGGATGTTAAACGGTTCCTTTCCAGTATGCGTCTGAGCACCGATATAAAAGAACCAACCCCGATGATTCAGGATAATCTGCAAGTGGTAAAGGAGGACATCAGCGATGAAGACCGCTTTCTGTCGGGGATGGCGGCCCTGCTTTTGAATGTTGATATGTCAGCCAGGAGACTGGATAAAGGAAGCATTCAAGAATTGATTTCCAGGATAGATCATGCCGTGACGGCGCAAATCAACGAGATAATTCACCATGAAAAATTCAAGGCGATGGAAGCCACCTGGCGTTCCATAAACGACCTTGTCCTGAACACAAATTTCAAGGCCGACATCATGATCGATCTGCTCGACGTCAGCAAAGAAGAGCTTTTTGAGGATTTCGAGGCTAATGCCGTGGATATTACCGGCAGCGCCCTCTTCAAAAAATCTTATATAGCCGAATATGATCAATATGGTGGAAAACCGTTCGGTTCCATTTTGGGCCTGTATGAGTTCGAAAATAAACCGGATGACATCTTCTGGCTGACAACCATGGGAAAAATAGCCGCGGCCAGCCACGCGCCGTTTATCGGTTCTGCATCGCCGAAATTCTTCGGTTGCAGCAGCATAGAGGAACTGGCTTCCATAAAAGACCTGGAAGGGCTCATGAATCATCCCAAATACGGTGCATGGAACAAGCTGCGCGACACGGAACAGGCGGCCTATATCGGCATGACGCTGCCGCGTTATGTTACACGTCTGCCTTATGATCCCGAAATCAATCCCTGCCGGGAAATTACGTTTCAGGAAAAGGTGGTCGGCAACAACGACGACGATTATGTCTGGGGAAGCTCCACAATGCTCTTTGCCCAAAATATGGTGCGTTCCTTCGCGCAGAGCGGTTGGTGCCAATATTTACGAGGTCCCAAGGGTGGGGGGCTGATCAGTGGCTTGCCGGTGCACACATTTAACATCCGCGGGGAAGAAGAGATAAAAATACCTATCGAAATGGCCATTCCCGATTATCGGGAACTGGAATTTGCCAATTCAGGATTTATGCCGGTCATATACAGAAAAGGCACGGCGGATGCGTGTTTTTTCAGCTGCCAGTCCATTAAGAAGGCGAAGAAGTTCAAAGATCCGAAAGATTCGGAAAACGCACAATTGGTTACAAATCTTTCCTATACTTTTTCGATCACGCGGCTGGCCCATTATGTCAAGTCAATTATGAGGGATAATATAGGCAGCAGCGCTGATGCGCAGTACATTAAGAACACTCTGGAGAACTGGATTTTTCAATATGTAACAACAGTTGTTGACCCGGATGAGCTTACCTTGCGGTTTTACCCGTTTAAAGCCGCAACCGTTGAAGTAAACGAACGGCCGGGCATGGTGGGCTGGTACGATTGCAGCATTGCTGTATTACCGCACATTCAGTTTGAAGGAATGGATTGTGAACTGAGGATGGATACACGGTTGGGTGGAGCCTAAAAAAGTAATTTTTAAGTCTGAGTATTATTAGGAGGATTCATTATTATGGCAGAACTGAATTTTTATTGCAGTGCATCGCAGGGATTCAATTTCAAAAAAGACGAACAGGTTGTTGTCGGACATTTGTTGACCTGTAAAATCGGCGACCAGAAACTGGAAGCCGACATTAGCGTAACCGATCCTGAAGACAACAAGAAGGATGTCAATGTTGTCGGGGTTATGACCAATGTCAGCTGGGCGGGCGGCTACGCACAGCCGATTATTTTGGATTGCCAGGTTTCCAACAAAAACAAGGTTTCGATATACGATCTTACCTTGAAGAGTCTTTCCAACACCAACCTCACTTTTGCGTTCAATATTTATAATTATGATCCGGCTGATAAAAAGTATTTCAAATGCTTCCATACCGATGGCAAGGACCTCAATGCGCTGGTTCTTAAGTCAGGAGGAGATCTCGTGATCAGGATAGCAACCGACGCATCGTCGGAAGTCGAATCACCTAAAAACTTCTCTTTTACACTGGGAGCCATGCCGCTCGAGCAGTCTTCCGAACAGCAGGTCTTTGTGGCAACCTCCGTAAAAAACAAAACTGTCATGAGATGGGGCGTGCCAATGAAATAAAAAGGCTTCGCCGGCGGTTGTTTGCCGCACGTAATCTTTTCACCATGAAATTATTATCCTCCTGTCCGGCAGCAGGAGGATAATACGGATGTTTCCCGAGAGTAAATTCACCGAAAAATGAATGACAGCTTAGCAAGAATTGACTGGAAAATGGGGCAGGCGCTTTTACCTGAACATCTTATTGCTCAGGAGGAATCGCTGCTGGCGCAGAGTAATTTGAAGTTCAAAATGCTGGGAGTGCCTTTTTACGGTATAGGCAGTCTGAAAATAATCGAATCACTTCTTGCGGAAGGAATTTTTTCCGTACGGGAGATAGAGGCAGTGACGGGGGCAGGAACGCTGCTTGTATATCCGGGCAATATCAGTATTACTCCGTTCAACCTGAATATGCCGGGAACAACCAGGGTATCGTTATATTTGCATCTGCTTGACGCGCCGGCTGATTCTTCCACGGGAACGAAGGCGAAAACGGAAGGCGCGCCGGATATACCCCGAAAATTGTACAAGACCGTTTTTTCTGCAGATCAGGATTTTCCTGATGTCGTGGAATCATTAAAAATCGCGGAATTTGTCAAAAGCCCCGATGGAATCTGGCAATTCTCCAGGGATTATGTTCCTCCCCTCCTGCAGGTCGGCACGTCGCCGTTTTTCGTACAGGAGATCAAAACTCTCAGTGAATCACTGATCAACTTTCAGTACAGTCTGTACATGGACTCCATGTCTTATTTGAGCGGTGACAGTTTGACGACCGTCAAACAATGCCTCAAAAGAGTTTACATTGTCCAACGCCTGCTGTCCAACATTCTTGCCGATGTTCATCTTCATCCCTATCTTCTGCAGGAAGAATTGCTCAAACTCTACGCAGAAGTCTGCTTTTACCGGGAGATGGCGCCGGAAAACATCACTGAATCTTATCGGCATGCTAATCCGGCCGCAATCTATAAAATAATCGATATTCTCGAAAAGCAGTTTCAGATGGCCAAGAGTCTGCCGCCATACATTCCGTTTGTCCTCACGGATAACATCTATAAGGCGACGTTACCGGAGGAAGTCCGCAAAGCAAGCAGTGTTTATTTTCTGGTGCAAAAAGATCAGATTACACGGAACATTTTCTTGTCGGAAGTTAAACTGGCCGGCCTTTCGCGTCTTTCTTCCGTTCACAAGCTGGCGCTCAAGGGAATACCACTCAAAAAAGTGGAGCATCCCCAGTTCCGACATGCCTTCGGTTCCGAGGTTGAATTTTATTTAATCAGTGAAGGGGAGGAATGGGATTACGCGCTAAGTGAAATGTGCGCCGCATTCTATAACAGGCCGGAGCTGACAGACATGAATTTTTATATTTTCTGGCGGATTGAATAATCCTGGTTATCGTTGAATAAAACACATGGCAGCAGACACGGAGATGTGAGGCATGGCTCTCTTTCGAGGCGAAAGGCCGGCGGCGCGGATCAATAATTCTCAAGATGTGGATTTGCAGAAGGTAGTGGCAAATTTAAACAGGGTGCTGAATACAAAAAGGGGATACGGCAGTATTTTGACTGATTTTGGTATCAGCGATCTCAATGAATGTACGTCGCGGGATGTATTGATTCTCAGAATAATGGAGGAAGTCAAACGTAATATTGAATTATATGAACCGAGGCTGCAGCTCATCAATATAGCTGTGAAAGATAATAAGGATGCGTTTCGTATTTCTTTCGACATCAACTGTATATTAAAAGACACCAGGAAGGCGCTGGTTATGGAATTTAATTCTGTCTACAATAATTTTAACATAAAAAATCCGGCGGGCGGAAGTACAGATGTTTGATGACTTGTTGGAATTGCAACTGCAGCTGAATATCGATAATCAGGATTACAAAATTCCCGGCGCCAACATTAAGTCTTTTGATGCCGCGATTTATCCCTTCGGATTCAGCGCCTCCCTGTCCTTTTGGGTGTCGGCGGAAGTATCCGCGGACAAAATGTTTCCCAATTTTACCAAACCCGGTCAAATTAAAGTAAGTTTGAAAATGGAAGCGAGTATCAAGCCCAAAGGCTCCCCGCCGGAACCTCTTTGCCTGCAGGGCATCGCCACCAGCAAAGCCGTTCTGCAGGAATTGACTGTTGAGACGACCAGAATAAAAGGCAATCCCGTTCTCTATCGTTTGTATAGACTCGATTTTAAAGATGCGGCAAGCGTTTTGTGGACCCACCACTATCCTTTTGCCCTCGCTGTTGATGCCAGCGTCAAAGACCTGATTGATGCAGCCAAGACCGACGGCATTAACTTGAAATACGACTGGAAGATACTGGAAGACAAGTATCCCGTTAACACTCTGTCCTGCGGCACACTCGACAAGCCCGTAAGTTTTTATGATTTCATCATCTGGTATGCATCTCGTTACAACGGCGCATTTATTTATGACGCAAAGAAAAATCAATACACCATGGCACAGCAGAAGATACAGGACGGGAAACTGGTAAGTATAAGCGGTCTGGAAATTGCAAGCTACAGCATCGAATTTCCCGAAGTCGGCTTGAGCAATATCAGAGCGTATAACGTTGTCGCCGAAGGCTTTGCGAAAAAAGAAGGGAAGCGGAAAAACGCCACGCGCGGCATTTGGCGGGATATACTCGTGCGTGAACCTGTCGCCGCTGATTTTGATAAACTGTATGATCTGGCGGAAAACAAAAGTAAGGACAAAGACCATAGTGTATATTTGCAGCACAAGAGATTTCCGTTGATAACTTTCCGTCCGGACATATTTCTGGAAATGGAAGGCGGACTCTGGAGCGATAAGATCTTCCTGAAAGGAAAAAAATACCGCATCTGCGATATCCTCATCAAAGGCAATGCAGTGGATGCCGGTCCGGACGCTGATCACAACATGGATCATACCACTTACCATGTTGAGATGACGTCGCGCCTTGAATTGAAAGATGATCCCGTACCAAATTTGCCGTCTTTTAAGAATCCCGTTTATCCGGTCGCCGTTGAAGGTTTGATCGTCAGCGATCAGGGGAAAAACGAAGAAGAAACATATCAGATTTATCAAAATGATCGGACGAAGCGGGATTATCTGAAAGTGAAGCTGCCGGCGCTGGAAAATAAAATAGTAATTGTGCCCTTTGAACCGATGTTCGACACCGGTCATTTCTATTTTACTCCTTATAAGAACGAGAAGGTGCTCGTCGAACTTTATTTCCATGATGCTCGAATTGCACGGTTTCTGGATTGGCGTCCGGAGGCTCGCTTGCCGATGGATACCCAGGGTAATCATATTCTCATGGGCAAAGGCAGGAACAGCAAAACATCAGTTGATCACATCTATGCCGATGATAAGCCGAAATTTTCGATCACGCGTAAATCGAAAAAAGATACGGAAATAATTCAGCTCGCCGAGGGCACGATTATCCTGCAGACAAAAGAAGAAAATTAGACATCCTCTCAGGTTGATTGAAGATAATGGGAAATTTAGTTTGCCGTATAGAACTGGACAAGGCTAAAGGGATAATCCTGACTGTTGAGAACAGTGCGGATAACATCACCCAGACGATCACAATGGACGGCAAGCAAATTGAAACCGTGGTCAAGGGCGACTCTACCAGCAAAATAACGCAAACAAAAGACGGCATCAGCATTGATTGTAAAACATTCACATTGAATGCGGAAACGATCAAGTGTAAGTCGTCTCAAACAACCCGGCATGAAAGCGGCCAGGATTTCACGGTTGCCGGTGGAAGCAATTTGCATCTTACCGCTCAAAATGAAGCCAAGGTAAAAGGCATGAATGTGACCGCCGAAGCCACTTCCGCCGCAAAAATAAACGGGATGACATTGGCGCTTTCCGGAACGACCAGCACGGAAGTAAAAGCGGCCAGTGTAAAGGTCGATGCGCAGGGAATGCTCGATTTAAAGGCCGGTGGCATTGTTAAGATCGAGGGCGGCATGGTTAATGTGAAAAATATGGTTATGCTGGGATAGTATAACAGGAAAGTTTTGACAGGCAATGAAGATCGACGAAACTTTATATAAACATTTTCTGGAAGAGATGAACGAGCTGGATAATTTCCGCATCGTTTACGCGTCCCTGAATCCGGGAATGCACATGGAAAGGGAGGATCCCGATGTGCGGAGACTCACCGAGGCAATGGCTTTCTTTGCCGCCCGGACGCGCATGGCGGGCATGCGCAGTATTTCTTCCACCCTGATCAGATTTTTCCAGCAGTATTTCCCTTACATGCTGACGCCCCTTCCTTCCATCGCGATAGCCCGGGTGACGCCGACGTGGCAACTGGCGGAGCCTGTTTTTTACCCCGCGGGAACGGAATTGTCGGTCACAACCGAATCCGGCCAAACGGGTATATTTAATATGACGAGTTCGGTGAATGTTTTGCCTTTTTCTCCAACGCGCTTCAGTCTTCTCATGCTTCCCGAACGGGGATTTCGCGTGGTTATGGAATACAGCGCGGCTTTTACGAGAAACGACAACATCGGAACACTGAGCTTCTTTATCAATTACCTCAATAATTTTGAGAATTCCTCTTTAATGTTTTACAACATCCGGCGTCACATCAAAAAAGTATCCGTAGTTTTTGATGAAAAAGCCAACGAATTTTCCGAAGGAGAAAAATGCGATATTTCGTATGGCCTCCCGGAACACAGATATGAAGACGAACACCCGCTTGCAAAGGAAAGAAATTTTTTTCATTTCCCCTGGATTGATCTTTACTTGAATATAAAATTAGCAAATACGCCGCACAGCTGGCGGACATTTTCAATTTGTCTGGATATTGACCACAAATGGCCGAAAAATCTTGTTCTCAACCAGGATGTATTTCAGCTGTTTACTGTACCGCTAATCAATATCAGAAAAGACGCCGCTCAACCGTTGATCTGTTCCGCAACGCAAGAAAAATATCCGCTGCGTCATCCACGCTTGAATTATGGCTTCGCTCTGCATTCGGTGAGAGGGATTTATGAAATTACCAAAGAAGGCATGTCCTTTGTGAAGCCGGGCATCCTTTCCGGAACGGCACCGGCATACGAGACGGAGGAAATTACAGACAGCAGCGGCAGAAGCAGTACAAATCTTTTTTTGCATTTTCCCAAGGCCTTTGAAGATCAGCGGACCATTACGGTTGACGCTTTCTGGTACCAGCCCTGGCTTAAGGATAAAATATCCGAAAGCATGACCCTGGCGCCTTTCTCCCATGCAGCCAACGGCGTCAAATGGGACTTTATGGTTAAACCGGTTTCCCATCAGGAAAAGTATTTACACAGCGACATCAACGCCTTTCTGCATTTTCTGACATTGACGCATAAAGAAGTTTTGAACCGTGATGACATCATCGATATCCTGCAGTTAATGGGAGCGATGAAAGATTTTAAATTCGCCCATGTTTGTGAACTGCTGTCCAGCGTGCGCGTGGAAAAAGTAAGTTCCAAGAATCGGACATCCTCCGGCCTATTACGCTATAGATACATTCTTTGTTTTCGGGAGTATAATCAGAACGAGGAACCTTTGGTCGCGATACTGGTTAATCACCTGAAGACAATATTAATCCATTGGCTGTCATCAGCCGATTTGGAAGTTATTATTGAAAATTCCGGCGATCGGCAAAATACGACAGCGGCAGGTTGATAAATTGAAAAACAAAAAATGGGAATTGATACATGAGCTCTACGTACGCCTGGAGCTGCTCTGCGGCAAAAGCCTCTATGAGTCGGAGGAATTGCGCGGAGATGCAACCCCAAGGGGAAAAAAAATCCAGGAAGAAAACGAATCGCCGCAAGAATATTCCATCGAAGACATGATTGCCATGCGCACCGAATTGCGCAATCAACTGGATTTTTTGAAAGCGGCACTGTCGGATCTGCACAACGAACGCGATACATACATGATGCTTTTTCCAATAGTAGCGCAGATAGATGAAATCATCCAGAACAATGTCCTGAGCTCAGTTGATGTGAGCTGGCCTCTTCTGCAGAAGGAATTATTTCAAATCGAAAATGCCGGAGAGGTGTTCTACGACATATTGGAAGACGTCCTCAATAAACCACAAACCCCGACTGCTGTTTATGAAGTTTACTATTTCTGTCTGCGCTGCGGATTCCGGGGACGCTATGAGAATAGCCCGGCTAAAATTAGTGATTACATCAGCCGGCTAGGAGAAAAACTCGAAGTTCACGGCGCAAAAGATATTCCTCTGGAAACAGAATCAACAGGACAGATTAAAAAAATAATCAGGCCCTACTGGTATTACCTGATCGCCGGCGGAGTATCTTTTCTGGTGTTCCTTGTTCTTTTTATTATTGCGGGCAGTGTGTAGCGGTTTTTAAAAGTTTGAAAAAGGAAGCGGCAGAAATGACGAAACAAATTGATGAACTTTTTTCTCCGGAACGTTTACGCAAGAACTGGGAGCAAGTGCAAAGCAAGGAGCCTGATGCCAAGCCGGAGCAGAAGAATGAAAATACACCCATGTCTGCCTTTGATGCCCTGACTGCATCTTTACAGGAGAGTTTTCACCAAGACAATCTGGCGGTATTAAATATGCTGATGGATAGTTTGTATCCTATATGGAAAGATTTATTTGCCGGCAATGCCGGGGAAAATGATGCGGAGACGGATGCAGCGGCAAGTATTTTGACGGCCCATGAGCTTCTCAACCGGATAGAAGATTTGGCGTTTGCCTTCAGCTTGAATAAGAATGCTGAACATTTCTGAGGTTCGCAATAATGAAGGCTCTGGAAAAAAAAATTGTGGAGAGAATTCATGAATTTGACGTTATCTCCTTATTGCACCTTTTATATTCCATGGACTATTCCCCGGACACGGTGAGCTTTCGCAGCAATGACAGCATCTGTTCGCAGACGGGGTTGATTTCCGGTATCAGTTTCGTAGCGGAACCGTTTCGCCGGGTCATCATTACTTTTAACTTGGGCCTGCTTTCCGCCCAGTCTCCATTGCCTCAATATTTCAGAAATATTATGGAGCAAAGTGAAAAAGACAATGCTTTTTTTGTAAACCTATGCGGCTACCTTGACCATTACCTTATCAAAGATTATCTGCAAAACATCTATCCTGAATTCAATACCTGTTACTTTCCCGACTGGACGCGGGCCAAACAGGATTATCTTAATATTCTCAACCTGAAGTCTTCCAGCGCTTTGCATTGGCTTTTCCAGATTACTTTCCCGGAGATTACGGTCCGCGTGGAAAATGCGGTTTTGGATGGCGAGATAAAAACCGAAGCTATTCGTTTGGGGAAAACAATGCTGGGTGATGCGATCTTCGGGAAAAAAACAGATTACCTGGTTCAAGGCAGACGCGTTACGCTCTTCGCGGGAAGTGAAACGACTTACACGCAGGTTCCCTGGCCGCGGGAAATTGAGCAAAGACTCAATGAACTTTTATTTCCCGTTCTGCGGCCGGTGGGAATTGATTTGGAGATCATTCTTGTTCTCAAGGCGCAGAAAAAGTGGATCCGGCTTCATGACGAAAGTTTCCTTGGTTATGACCGGATGAAGACTGGTGAAGATACATACCGGAGTATTCGAATATTTAAGGGGCATATTGGTGAGTTACAATGAATTGTAAAAAATGCAATGTTGATCTGACGGATAAAGAATATCGGAAAGTGGCCGACTGGAATTTTTGCCTGGACTGTTTCCACGAACTAATCAGCGGCAGCGGGAAATCCGGCGATGCAGGACAGGAGACGCCGGAGCCCGAACGTAATTTAAAAAGCAGGCAATGTGTTGTTTGTGGAAAAGAGTTGGAAAATAACGAGGGGCATGAATTGCTGGGATCGCTCTTTTGCGCGGAGTGCTACGATAATCTTGTGAAAAGCCCTCCGGAAAATCAGCTTGCGGAATCGGAACAATCATCAGCGCAGGCTGATGAGAAAAAAGGCGTGGCGCAGGTTCGTGTAGATTTCATCGCCCGGGCACAATGTTATCAATGCGGCAAGACGATCCGCACCATCGCCGCCCGTGAGTACCTGGGAAATCTTTACTGTCCCGATTGCTACTTTAATATTCCCGAAATTAAAAATCCGCCGCCGCAGGCTTTAGTTGATGCTTCCCTGCAGGGGGAGCCGAAGCAGGATATGACCGACGAATCTGCCGACAGCGATACTTGCTCATGCCTGTCTTGCGGTCGCCGGGTGCTGCGGGAAAACGTGAAAATAATTGAAGGATTTGAAATCTGCCGGGCTTGTATTGCCGCCGATGCCGGGACGGCGCTGGAAATTGCACGCCTCCGCCATCGCCGCCGGCTGGAAGAAATAAAAAAAGCACTTACTGAAGAATAGAAAGAGGCCAAGATGGATATTGAAATCTTAAAAGGGGAATTGGAAATAAACGAGAATCCGGGTCTTGCCACAACTGATCCACGGTTAAGCGATATCGCCACTCTGGTGCAGGCGGGGGATTTTCAGCAGGCGGCTCTGCAGTCCAGAGAAATACTCACTGAAAAGATCTATGACATCCGTATCATCGGTTACTATTTATACGGTCATTTTGCAGAAAGTGGTCTGGCCGCACTGGAAGAAATATTTACGTGTCTGGCGGAAATCCTGCGTAAAAACATAGCAGCCCTGGGACCAGCCAGGAATAGGGAAAAGCATATTAAAAATACTCTATCCTGGCTTTTTAAAACAATCTCCAACAACCTGGTTTATGAAACGGAAAAAAGAACTGAAATTTACTCGCAATGGCAGGCATCCATCACGCCGGAACAGGTTCAGAATATTCTGGAATCCGGATCGGGGCTGCAGGAAGCGATAGCAATGCTGGAGGTGTCCTCGGACATTACGGACGTGTTCACCAAAATCCTGGAATGGGTTCAGGTCTTTCAGAATGTTGTGCATCAGGAACAAAACCGGGATGAGGAGGAGCAGCAGTTGGAAGTTGCCAAAGAAACGGTCCCGCATAAGGAAGCAGTGAAAACATTGAACGACAACTTCACCATAGAAGGTATCGAAGGATCATATCATATGAAATTATTGATGAGAAAACTTGACGCCTTTGACAGACTGGTAGAAGCGGATAAACTTGCGCTGGCTGCCATAGTGGCTGACGATATAAATAATTCCATATCCAACTTTGATCCCAAATTATATTTCCCGGGCCTATTCACTAGATTCTACGTTCAGTTTGCTAAAAATTTAAATTCGCTGATTAGTTACGTGCAATTTAAGAATAGTGCGGCCTGGGCGACTCTCCAGGAATTATATAAAGTAGATATAGAGAGTTTTATAGAGTTTGATGCCGGTAATATCGATTTTAGCGGTGAGAATCCCTATGCTTATAACCCGGAAGATCAAGGATGAAAAAAGTAGAAAGACTAAAATATGCCCAGCATTTCCCCATACAAATTTAAAGACGGAAACCTTGATACAGCAAAATTAAAAGCCGTGGATGTTCCTGATCAAAATATTAAAATCGGCCGTGATTTTTCCTGGAGCAAAATCAGCGGATTTTGGATCGGCAAGCATGATCTATTCGAGGCGTATCCTGATTATTCACAGATCGGCAGGGCGGAGAATTTTTTTCTGGCGGCAGCTTTTGCCGAATTATTGGAGCCGGAGTTTTCGGCGGAGGCGATGAAGGATTTGCGCGGCGGCAGTGTTGTTGTACGGCTTTATGCGCCCGGTACAGACAATCCCGTTTATTATAAAATTCAAAAAAACCTGCTGTCCGCCGGGCAACTGCCGGAGATGCGGCATAAAGGCTACTGGGTCTACATGCTGGAAAAGGCTTTTGCCGTCCATGCAATGCAGTGCGACGGCAGCGGTAAAGTGTTAAATTACATGGATGCTCTGACCTGTCCCACGTTCGATGAAGCATTGCAAATGCTGACAGGAAAAACGAAAGCGGCCCAAATGACGAAGTGGGACACACCCGTGGGGAAAGTAATGCAAAAGTTGACATCCTGGACGGGCAAAGACCGTTCGGATGCGGCGCTGAAAGCAATCCGGCAGCTGTCTGAGCTTAAATTGTTTCATCCATATGCGTCACGGGCGGTTGCCCTGCTTGCCTTTCCGGGTTTTGTTGATCAGGACAGTTTCGGCGTCTGCGGGATGGCCTCCACCATTTTTGTTTTACTTTCTTTACAGCCGTCACGCTTTGTAGAGCTTCTGCGGGCGATATTCAACAACGAAATATTCAAGGGCGGTATTTCCAAAATCAAGGCGCCGGTGAAAATACATCCGGGGCAGACTGAATATAAGACAATATTGAAGAGCATAACCGAAACCCCGGTTGACAAAAACGCCCGGCCGGTGGAAATTAACGCCCTGCTGGCAGGACGGATTAAACAATATGAAAAAAAGCATGATGAAAGCGGACTTAAATCATGGACAAAACTGGATTTTATCGTCAGCCGCGCTTTGGCCAAAATGCTTAAAATCGTTGATCCGGCTCTTTATAACGAACAAAAAGCATTTACTGAAAAGTTTCTGGTCAAAGGATCGCCTCTGGGAGTGAAGTTCGGCGATCTGGCTTTTACGGAAATGGGGATCCAACTGATGTTGACGGATATTATCGGAGTGGAAAAATTGCGTTTCGTGCCGGCGATAAATGATGCGTCAACAATGATTGGAGCTTTGAACAAATGGTTCACAGAGAGAAAGAATGACGGTCCTTTCGCCATCGTTGCCGTCAACGACGCCGGTAAATGGATCGGCAAGGGGCAACCACCTGTGCAGAAGTGGAATCCGTCAGGCGCGAAAAGCGAATTTACTCATTGGGTGGTCATTACCGGTGAAATTAAAGATCTCGGCTTGTATGTTGTTCCTATCTGGACCTGGGGAGCATTTTATAGCCGCCAATTGCCGAAGGATAAAACCGCAGGCTATCTTTATTCTGTCATTCTGAGCTGCCTGAAGCCGGATTAAAAAATAAATAGTGATTTTACACCGGAATTAATGCTTTGGGAAAAAAAAGGGGAATGCAGGCAATGTTAAAAAACGCAAAAATAATTGATTTTGAAGAAAGGCCATCTGCAGGCGCCAAAAAAGAAAAAAAGATAAAATTACTAATGGGGCGAAAGATGATCATCCGGCAGGAGCAGACAGGAGAGGTCATTAGTTTGCTTTCGGGCGAGGATGAAGTAATAGTGCAGATCCAAATGACACAGGCTGGTCCCGTTGTCTCCGTCAATTGCGGCACGCTGGAATTGACGGCTGCCGAAAGTATTACCCTGGCGGCAAAAAAAGTGGAAATCAACGCAGAAGATGAAGCCGTGATCAAGAGCAACGGCGCCCTGGAAATAGAGTCCGTTAAAAAAATGGGTGTGAAATCGGCGGACGACATCGCCTTAAACGGCAGAATGATACACTTAAATTAAAAGGAGTTTAAATATGCCGGCTGCAGCCAGAGTTGGAGATATGGTTTTGCAAAATACGCCGCATTGTCATGCACCGATTCATCCTCCCGCTCCTGTGCCAACGCCGGTTCCGCACCCTGCAATGCCGCTGACCATTGTCACCGGAGCACCGAATGTATTGATCGGCAATCAGCCCGCCGCTACGGTTACCAGTACAACAACGCCGTGTACTTTGCCGGGCTGCGTACCGGGCGGGCCGGGAATGGTGTCGATGGGTTCAACGACAGTCATGATCGGCGGGCTGCCCGCCGCCAGGGTTAATGATATGACTCTGCACTCATCCTGTGTTGCGCCGATCCCGTCCCCCGTTGGGAAGATTCTCCCTCCGGGTTGTCCCACAGTAATGATCGGAGGTTAGCACTATCAAATACAGTCATTTTCAGACGATTAAGCCGTTGTGTCCGGTCTGCCGTGTCAATGCTCAGGAATTTCCCCTGGAAGCAGGCAGGATAATTAAAGAAAATTCAGAGGAAATTGTGGAGGGAATTCTCGTCTGTTCCAACGAGAACTGCCGCAGCGAGTTTCCCGTTATCGACGGTATTCCGATTATTCTGGCGAATTTAAGAAGCTATATAAGCCAGAACATTTTACCCCTTCTCTCCCGGAATGATTTGTCTTCAACAATGGAAGGCCTGCTGGGAGACTGCGCGGGACCCGGTTCCGCCTTCGATTCCATGCGTCAGCATCTGAGCACATACTGCTTTGCTCATTATGGAGATCTGGATGTCGGCGGACTGTCCTGCAAGCGGCCGGGTGCCGGAACGATAGTCGATCTCTTTCAAAAAAGCATGCTGCCTTTGAAAGAGGAGCTTGGCAGCTGCATTGTTGATATCGGCTGTTCGGTGGGCAGGACGACTTTTGAATTGGCAAGGCGAAGCGGTCGCCTGATACTGGGGGTTGATCTCAATTTCAGCATGCTCAAACTGGCGAAGGAAGTTGCCCGGCAGGGGGAAATAAGCTATCCGCTGCGGCGGGAAGGCGTCGTCTACGAACGCAGGAATTATCCGGTAAATTTTGAAAATTTGAACAGTGTTGATTTCTGGATGTGCGATGCGGCGGCACTGCCTTTTGGAAGGGAAGTTTTTTCCAGTGCCGTCAGCTTCAACGTTTTAGATTGTATGTGGTCTCCCAGTGAACATTTGCGGGAGTTATCGCGCATTCTTCAGCCGCAGGGCAAGGCGATTATTTCCACTCCCTTTGACTGGTCGGTGAATGTTACACCGGTGGAATCCTGGCTGGGCGGTCATTCGCAAAGAGCGCCGCATGAAGGCTGCGGGGCTTCATTTTTACGCGCTTTACTGAACTCGGAGAAAAGTCCGGTTGAATTAAGGCAATTGCAAATACTAATTGAGGAAGATGTTCCCTGGAATTTGTGTCTACACGACAGAAGCCTTATGCAATACAACAGCCACCTGATGATCCTGCGGAAATCGTTGCCGGAGTCGTCATAAAATGTCTTGCCGTTTTTTTACTCGCGGGAAAGTCTCTGAAGCTCCTCGAGATAACACCGCAGGATTTTCACAATGCGTCGATTCATACGGTCCAGTTTCCATAGTATACTTGCCTTGTCAACTTCCATACATTGATAGATCTTATTATGCTCCGAAATATTTCACCCTTTTTGCGTAACCATATCCAGGCCACGGGGATATTATAGAATGCCCCTCTGTTCCAGGTCTGCGGACTGAGGCAGACCGGAACCTGATTACATCAACGGGACTAGGGCCGTGGCTTATTGAGCGTGGTAAAACGCTCGCGGACAATGTCCTCCACTGCCGGCAGGCACAGTACACATTCGTCCGTTGCCCAGCTGTCTTTGCTGAAGTCGGAGATCTTGTTGCTCTCGAGCCAGGTCTTTATGAAGATGAGGTGATAGTCCGCAGCAATCTGGAAAAGGAACATGTCCGGAATGCGATCCTCATCGTCATGGCCCGGCAGGTCGTTGGTCATTTCCAGCGAGTATGTACCGTAGGAGCCCTTGGAGGCACCCAATGTGGTCGTGATCTTGCCCTGCATGTCGGCGGCCTTGCTGGGTTCCTTGCATGTATCAATCTGTGGTACGCCGCTGCATAGCGAGCTGCTGCGCCAGATCTCGGCGGAATGCACATGGAAGGGTCTGCCTTTGCCCCAATGCACCTTCAGATCCAGCGGTTCACCTATGCATTTCTTCGCTTTTGTGATCTTGCTTGCCTCCGGCAGCTGATCGGACTTCCGCAAAACCTTCTGGAAGTAGTTGACCAGGTCATGAAAGGCATCAATATAGGTCTGACGGTTGTTCCGGGTGATCACCCACTTCTTGTCCTTACTCCAGGACGGGATGTACCTGTATTGGATCCAGGACATGTCAGGCAGATGTCCCATCCAGCCATGACCGAGAGCTGCGGTGCCGGGGGCGCCGACGAGATTGGATCCTGATCTGACTCCCCAGAGATGGGTAGTCTCGAAGCCTCGTCCCATACCCGTATCAAGCAAGATGTCCTGCCCGCCCGGCCGCAGGCAGAAATTGCCGCTGGCATCGTAGTAAGTGTTCAGGTACTGGTCGTTCAACCCCGCAAAGTCCTGATGCGCCCAGGTATCGGCGATAACATGGGCGCGGACTCCTACCACCATCTCCTTAAATCTCGTCAGTATGGCCTGGTGCGTGCTGGCTTTCCTGGGCAGCAGGTACTTGGCCGCGGGGGAACACAACAGGATGTCTTCGGCCGCCGCATCATCATTCCAGATGGTTGCAGAGTCCATTACGAGG
>DAOQVG010000004.1:0-19917 GCA_035341435.1 Smithellaceae bacterium | reverse complement strand
TCCAGTACGGGTGCTGTTTCTTTCTTCTGGGATTCAACGCCTGCGGTGAATCCCTTCCGGTAGCTTTCATCACTGACCCTGCTGATATTCTTCTCTATTTCAGCTTTAAGTTTTTCTTTCTTTGTTTGCTCGGATGCCGGCGATGGAGCGGCTTCAGCCGGGTGTTTGACGGCGGTATTTTCTCTTTCCGGGAACTTGCGCGACAACAATACCTGCCTGCCTGAAGTAATAATTTCATCAGCCTTAATGACACTGGGTTTATATGAATCCATCCTGCTCATCACCGCGCAGAATAACTATTCTGCCTTCCGCTTCCAGTTTTTTCGTAACTTCCACAATTTTGCGCTGGCTTGCTTCCACCTCGGAAATTCTGATCGGAGGCATAAGCGTAATTTCTTCCCGCAGCATTTCCGCGCCACGCTTGGACATGTTCTTGAAAATCTTCTCCCGCGTACCTTCGTCAACCATTTTGAGCGCCCTGGCCAGATCCTCCGAACTGACATCCTTCATCAATTCCTGCAGCGATTTATCATCCAGTCTCATAACATCATCGAAGCTGAACATGAAGTTGCGGATCTGAGCCGCCAATTCCGGCTCCGAGTCTTCGAGTGACGTCATGATGGCATTTTCCGTCGAACGGTTCATTCGGTTCAGGATATTAGCCATTAGTTCAGCTCCGCCCAGCTGCTGATCAGACGTGCCGCCCATGATCAACTCCTTCTCGAGGGTGCTGGCGATCTCTTCGATAAATTCTCGGGGCACGCTTTTAAGCGTCGCCATCCGTTTTGATATTTCATACTGGATTTCCGGGGAGAAATGTTCGAGAACCTGCGCGGCCTTCTCCGGCTTCAGATGAACCAGTATCAGCGCTATTGTCTGAGGGTGTTCCGTGCGGGTAAAATCGGCCATGACTTTGGGATCGATGTCATGCAGTCTTTCAATAATAGGATTGTCATTGGCTGTATTTTCCACTTCGTCCAGAATTGTCTGGGCGTCTTTCTCTCCCAGCGCCTTAATGACCAGGTTTTTGGGAAGACCGTCCCGGACGGAAATCATTCCTCCCTGCTCTTTGGCCATGGTGCAGAATTCCCTGGCCACGCTGCTGAGTGTATCAGCGGAAATATTTGTTATCCGGCTCATCTGTTTGCCTAATCTGCGAATTTCCGACGGCCGCAGATTTTTCATCACATTTGCCGCCAGATCCTCATCCAGTGATAACAGCAATATTGCCGCTTTCTCTTCGCCGGTCATGATTTATCCTTAATACTTTTAAAAGATTTTATTTAATCCAGTTTCTTAATATGTCGGCAAACTGTTTGGAATCGGCCCGTGCCATTTCCCGGGTGAGTTCGCTTTCCGTAAGCGCGCGGGTTCCGGGTGTCTGCATATCCGCGCCAATTTGCCGGGCATATTGTTCATTTTGAGCCTCCCCCGGCAAACCAGGCGGTAACTGAGCTCCGGGCAATTGCCGGGCGGTTTCAGGCGCGGCCTTGGATATTGTTGTAATCAGCGGGCGAACTATGAACAAGAGAATGAACACTATTATACCGGCGATGAGGATATAGCTGAGTATCGGCGTAAATGTCCGCACCCTTTCCTTCAACGTCGGGGTTTCCACTTCTTCGGCATCAATTTTCCGAAAAGGCATGTTTGTTACGACAACCTGATCGCCCCTCTGCGCATTAAATCCCGCCGATTTACGCACCAGATCCTCAATGGACTCAATTTCGCTTTTCGCCAGTGGTTGATAGACTTCCTCGCCCTTTTCGTTTTTCTTGTAGGTTCCGTCCACCAGAACGGCAATGGAAAGTTTCTTCGTATCGCCCAAGGGCATTACCGTTTTATTGACTACTTTGTTGATTTCGTAATTGATGACTTCATCGAGTTTTTCCTTTTCGGGATTTTCCGAAACCGTTCCCGATTTTCCCACCGCATTAACTTTATCCGAATTGCGCTGAACGCTCCGCACAACTGATGATTCCGGATCGAAGATCTCTTCGGTTTTCTCCGTGACCCGAAAATCAAGCTCCGCCGTAACCCTGACCACGGCCTTGCCTTTCCCGACGACATTCTCCAGCAGAGATTGAATGCGATTGCTCAGGTCTTTTTCCGTGTTTCTCTGAAATTCAGTCTGCTGAGCGGTAAGTTTAGAAAACTTGCCCGAGTCATTTTGCTTCGCGGAGAGTATAGTGCCCCGGGAATCAACAACCATGACGTCCTCGGGATTCATCCCTTCTATGGAACTCGCCACGAGATGCATGATGCCTTCTATCTGGGGTTGTTTCATTGTTCGGCCCGGTTTTAAACGCAGAGTCACGGACGCCGTGGGTTTCTTCTGCTGATCGGAGAAGAGCGAATCCTTGGGTAAAGCAATGTGCACACGGCTGGACTGAATTTCATCAAGGCCGTTGATGGTCCGCGCCAGCTCCCCCTGCAGGGCGCGCCGGTAGTTCAATTGTTGTTCAAATTCCGTTGCTCCCAGTGTTTTATTATCGAATATCTCAAATCCGACGCCTCCGCCCTGGGGCAGTCCGGCGGCGGCAAGCTCCAGACGCAATTCAGATACTTTTTCCGCCGGTACGGAAATGGCGTTGCCCGAAGATGAAAGCTTATAAGGTATTTTCTGTTCATTCAATTTCGCAACAATGGCCCCCGCGTCTTCCGCCGACAAATTGGAAAACAGCACTTTATAATCGACTTGATTTGTCAGGTAGATCATCAGACCGATGCTCGCCGCCGCAGCAAACGCAACTGCGCCCGCCAGTATCTTGCGGGTCGGGCTTAATGCATCAAAGCCGGCCCATAATTTAGCGAGGAATTGTAAAACTGAATCCATAAAAAAACCTGATCAATTGAATTGGCAAATCAGACCTGCATGCGCATGACTTCCTGATAAGCATCCAGAATTTTATTGCGAACCTGCATCATCACCTGAAAAGAGATGCCCGCTTTTTCCAGCGCGGCCATAGCTTCATGGATGGAACCTGCATCTTCCAGTTGAACCTTGGCGATCGACTTATCCGCATCGGTTTGCAGTTTATTGATATCCAAGATGGCATCTTTCAATACCGAGCCAAACGAATCTCCGGCGGCCTGCTTATCATTATCGGACTTACCGGGAGTTATATCCGCCGGTTTTAGAGGAGCAGGAATAATAATATTATCTGTCATATCTGTAACTCCATTTATTATTTACCTATGCTGAGCGCAGTCACCGCCATATTTTTGGCCGCATCAAAAGCAGTCGCGCATGCTTCATAAGTACGGCCGGCCAAAATCATCTCCGTCATCTCCGTCATTGCATTCACATTGGGAAAGACAACGTAGCCGTCTTTATCCGCATCAGGATGGGCCGGATCGTGAACCCTTCTGCCGCTTCCTTTATCTTCCGTTATCCCTTTGACTTTCACGGCCTGCACCGCACCTTCGAGAGCCTTATCAAAACCCTGCTTCAGCGGCTCGGGTGTAAATGTAATTATTTTTCTTTTATACGGACCGCCCTCCGGAGTGCTTGTCGTATTGACATTAGCCAGATTGGCTGTGACAACGTCCATCTTGGCCCGCTGGGCGGAAAGCCCCGTACCGCAGATTTTGAAAGTTGTGAAAAATTCCATGTTACTTAACCTCGTTTAAAACACTTTTTATACCCTTGAATTTCCGGGACAGCAGTTCAGCACTCAAGTTATACATCAGATGATTTTCCGCCAGATTCGTCATTTCTTTATCGAGGTCGGCCTTTTCATCGGACTTGACCAACTCAAAGTCATCTTTGGTAATTTCTTTCCTGTTATTGGGAAAATGTTTCTTATGCGTTCTCGTCAGAGGAACCTTCATCTCTATGACCCGGCGCAGCTCTTCTTTAAACACGTAATCCGCCGATTTATAATCGGCGGAATCCATGTTGCTGATATTAGATGAAATAACTTTGTTGCGTTCGGAGCGAAAGTCCAGCATTGTGGACAGTAAATTAAATGTTTTTCCGAATAATGGCTCCATAACTAAACACCCCTGTATAAATCACTGCAAACCATATACCAAATAACGATCTTATTTCATTCATCGGCCGACAGGTCGTTAATCCCGTATTCATGGAGTTTATTTCTCATTGTCCGGACACTGATACCCAGTACTTTTGATGCCTTCGTTTTATTCCAGTTAAATTTATTCAATGTGTCAAAAATCATATTTTTTTCCATCTCATAAAGCGTCGATACGTTTTCGCCCTGTTCAATATTATTTTTTACCGCTATCTTTTCCTCCATCGGTTCCTTTTTTTTGACGGTGGAATCATTAGCCATATTTTCGAGGAATAAATGTTCGGGGCCGATGCCGGAGCCGTTGCAGATAAGAACCGCCCGCTCCATCACGTTTTCCAACTCCCGCACATTTCCCGGCCAGTTATAGGCCTTTAATACAGTTTTAGCCGCATCACTCAAGACGGGTTCTTTCTTTTCATTAACCTGGCTGTATTTTTTAATAAAATATTCCGCCAATATGTTGACGTCGCTGTTTCTGTCTCTTAGAGGAGGAACGAAAACCGGAATAACATTAAGGCGGTAATACAGATCACTGCGAAATGTTTTTTGTGCGATGCGGTATTGAAGGTCGGCGTTGGTCGTCGCCATCAGCCGGACATCTACCGGCACAGGCGTTTTTCCGCCCAGCCGGTCCACCTCGGCTTCCTGTACTACCCGTAATAATTTTGCCTGCAGTTGCACATCCATTTCCGATATTTCATCGAGCAGAAGCGTACCTTTATTGGCCAGCTCAAACTTTCCCAGCTTCCGGACGGCGGCGCCGGTAAATGCACCTTTCTCAAAACCGAACATTTCGCTTTCCAAAAGCTGCGCCGGTATCGCCGCACAGTTCACTGCCACAAAAGGCATGTTGCGGCGGTTACTGAAGCGGTAGACGTAGCGGGCAAAGAGTTCCTTGCCGGTGCCGCTTTCCCCCTGAATGAGGATGCTGGATTTGCTCGCGGCCACACTTTTGAGCATATCCAATATTGACAGGATTTTTTTGTCTTGTGTGATTATTTCTCTGACCGGATAAATATTGTCGCAGGCATCGCCCCCCTGCTGCTCTGTGTTAACCTGCGCGCTTGTCGCCAGTACATTCTTTACAGCAAACTCCAGATCATCCAGCGAAAAGGGCTTCATAATAAACTCGGCGGCGCCTTCTTTCATTGCTTCGACGGCGGTATTTACAGTCCCATAGGCCGTAATTAATATTACCGGCGTCTGCGGCGATAATTTTTTTATTCCCCTTAAAACATCCATGCCGCTCATCATGGGCATGCGCATGTCCGTAACAACAACGGCAAATTGTCCTTCTTTGAATTTTCCTAAAGCATCAGAGCCGTTTTCCGCTGTTTCCACTTCATACCCGCAGCTGCTTAACGATTCATAAAGCGCCGCCCGCATTGATTGATCATCATCAACAACAAGTAATCTTTCCGCAACATTCATTGAAATGGCATCTCCGTTTATTCGCTGGCTTCACGCAGGAGAGGGAAGCTGATATTGACTATTGCCCCCTGCTGTAGTGAATTTTCCATATTGACGGAACCATTATGCTGACTGACAATATTATGAACTATGGCCAACCCCAAACCGGCTCCGCCCTGTTTAGTACTGAAAAAAGGATCAAATATTCTGGATAAATTTTCCTGTGATATTCCCGGGCCGGAGTCCTGGAAGATTATTTCCACCATCGGCGATTCTTCCGGTAAAAGCCCGGCTGATGATTTTTTCGTTTCAATCCTCAGCATTCCGCCGTCCGGCATGGCCTGCTGGGAGTTTAATATTATATTCAAAAAAATCTGTTTGATCATGTCGGCGTCGCCTTCGATGCAGGCCTGATCTCCAGCGTATTTTACGTACACGTCAATGCTCGCCTGGGCCATAATTTGTTCGGAAAAATCGAGCATCTCGGCTAAAATCGGATACAGATCAATTTTTTCCATTTTAGGATTTTGCCTGCGTGAAAACATCAGCAAATTTGATATCTTGTTGTCGACATTTTTTACCGAAGAAATAATTTGAACGACGCGCTCCCGATCTTTTTTATCCTGCAGATGTTTCAAAAGCAGTGAAGCGAACAGTTCAATGCTGCCCAGTGGATTTCGAATTTCATGTGCAATATTCGCCGCCATTTCTCCCATTGCCGCAAATTTTTCGGTCCTTTTGGACATGTCCTCCAGTTTTTCGATTCTTGTTATATCACGCAAAACAAAGACATCGCCGCTGGTGCTTCCCCCCGGCGATCGAAACGGTGAACAAAATATTTCCAGCGTCCGGCCGTTGATTTTTACCTTATTTCCCGATTCACCTTTAAAATATCCGGCAAGATTTATCCTCGGCCAGTCCCTGACAACCGCATCTTCAAAAAGAATACTGACATGTTGTCCAATAACTTTTGCCTGTCTAACGCCGACAAACATCTCCGCACATGAATTCATTGTCTGAATCTGTCCGTTCAGATCGGTTACAATGACACCGTTAAGCAGGCTTTCCAAAATGTTGTGCAGGTAATTTTTTGTCTCTTCTTTTTCTGCGACCGTCTTGATCAATTCAGCGTTTTTTTCTTCCAGCTCTTTATTTAAACCGGCAAAACGGTCTTCAAGCCGTGTATAGGCCGACTGGAGGTCGGCCGTGGCCTTATTGAAATTTTCGAAAGACTGCTGCAGCAGGGTTATATCAATCATGTGTATTGCCCAATCTTCATTTTTTCAGATAATGTCCGTAATTGTTCCACCATTGCTGATCACTGAGATAATAATCGACGATCTTCGTCCAAAATCCTTCCGGTCCGGACTCGGCTTTAATTTTGGCGAATATTTTCTGAGCTTCAGCATAACTGCCTTTTTCGGCGTAATCCTTTCCCATGTGGAACATGGTCCAGTACTTATCGTTCGGGCCGGCGGACGAACTCAATGCCTCTTCATACAGGCGCTTGCGATCGGCAGAACCGGCCATATCTTTTTTACTTGCAGCCAGCGCAGTTTTACTTTCGGGTAATGTTTGCAGTAGCGATTCACTAAGAACTTTCTCTGCCTCATTGTTCTTCCCCCTCCCCATTTCGATTTCAGCAATTCGGTTGTTGATTTTGCCGATAGTTTTACCATCTCCACAGATATTTCTGTACTTTCTCAGAAGCTGAATACAATCGTCGGTAAGGCCGACGTTATTCAGACTGACTGCTATCTTATCAATTGCTTCATAGTCATCACGCTGGAGTGGCGCCGCCCTGTAGGCTCTGAAGTAAATGTCGGAAACCGCCAAATAATTTTTTTTTAGATAACTTTCATTAATCAAGGCCACGGAGGCTTGTTTCAGGCTCTTTCCCGCCTCATCCCTCATCCTGCTTTGCGGGTACTTTTTTAGAAATTCCGAATAAGCATCGACGGCGGCTCTCTCCTGCTTCAATTTATGTAATGCATTGCCCTTCTGCAAAAGAGTGTTTTCCGCAATTTCGCCTGTCGAATTTTTTGCGAGCAACAAATTGTAGGCTTCCAGCGGATCCTTGTAGTAATGAAAGTTGCCAGCCGCAAAAAACATTTTCACGCCGGGTTTATCAACACCCAGCAAAGCCATAGCTATAATGCTTTCGGCGGCTTCCCTGTCCGCCGGATATTTATCAATTATTAAACTGTAAACGGTCAGGGCGGCGGAGACCTGATCAGCCGCTTTATAAGAATTGGCCAGAGCCAATAATACTTCTTTTATTTTTTCATCATTCGGATATACATTGGCATAAAAAGAAAAGATTTTGCAGGCGTCACCGTAGCTGCGCAGGGTATATTTATGATAACCCATGTCTTTTAGAACTTCTTTCGGAACGCCTCTAAAATCCGGCCATTTTTTTTGAGCATCGCGAAACCATACCTCCGCGCTGGCCGATTGCTGTGTTTTGTAATAACT
The DNA here is from genome assembly GCA_035341435.1 of Smithellaceae bacterium. Taxonomy (GTDB): domain Bacteria; phylum Desulfobacterota; class Syntrophia; order Syntrophales; family Smithellaceae; genus MVRV01. The sequence goes on along the minus strand of DAOQVG010000004.1, from coordinate 11,995 downwards.
ATCCGCCACCAGGTAGAAGGCCTGCTTGGCAAAAGTCCCCTCTCTGTATTTCATCAGATATGCCAAAAGCTTATCCGCCGCCGGGCCGTATTTTCCTATTTTATGTAAAAGCGCACCCGTTTTAAAAAAAGCCTCGGAAACGCCCGATGATTGGGGATATTTGCTCAGCAGGTCTTCGTAATATCTCAGGGCGTCATAATAATTATTCAAGCGTTCACAAGCCCTGGCCAAGCGGAGGTAAACCAGAGAGTTATCTCTTACCTGGTCCGGGAAGCTCTGCAATGTGTTTTTATAAAATTGAACGGCAAGAAGAAGGTGCTCTTTACTTCCTTTTTCCCCGAGGAAAAAGTGGCAATCCGCCATATGGCGCAAAGCCCGTTCCCCCCAATCATTTGTTGTATCTTTGCGGGCTACGAATTCTTTGAATGTTACCAGGGCCTGTTCATAGTTTTTTTCTTTAAGTTCTCGAATCCCCTGATTGTAGAGAGCTGAACCGCAATAAGGTTCTTCCTTCTCAGCGAATATTTTTTCCTGATCTTTTACTGGAAGAGGCTTTTTTGCAGACAACAAAGCAGGCGGAACCTGCCGGTTTTCCTCGGCTGTTTTTGCTTTGATGACGGCATCATCTTTCTTTAATGCCGGCAGGCCGGAGTTTCTTCTCTGCTCAACTGGAGCAGTCGGTGAATTTTCCTGTTTAATGCTCTTTTCTTTTTTTTCAATGGCCTGATTGGCGGAGACTGAAAAAATAAAATATTTGGAAAGCACATGTCTTTTCACCATCATTTCCGCTGCCAGCCTGGCTTTTTCTTTCGTTGCGTATTTTCCGGTATAAACGCGGTACCATCTACCCTTCCCTTTAATTTCCACCTGCGCAGTGTATGCGGGATAACCAAGCGCTTCCAGCTTTTTAACATCAACGGCGGCCTGCTGCTTTGATTTGTAAGAGGCGCTGTGAATGGCATACGAATTTCCCGCCTGAACAATGCAGGGGAAATATGCTGTCGCCAGCAGCGTTATCCAGCAAACAAAACACAACCGGATTTTTTTCACTCTTTCCAATAATATTTTCCTGAATGATAACTTATACGTAGGGCATTTCCTTCACGAAAGAAAATTCATCTGCTCTGTCAAGGAAAAGCAAAATGTATACCAGCCGAAGATAATTATGAATTTAATTCAATTGTCGGTTTCTTAAGCTTTTTTACTGCATTTCATTTCCGCTTCTGTCAATTCGCCAGCCAAACAGCCAATATATTGACGTAAAAATCGGGGTCTATAAATTTAATCCGACACGAATAACCAGATCCTTGGACAAACTAAATCTGTTAATTTAAATGGCACTTGATTTGCATTATTAAAAGCGAATTAATTTATTTTAAGAGGGTTGGTTATGGATAATCAGGATGCAGACCGCTGCGAAAGTCAAAGGGAGTATTCCCGTGTTGATGCTTATATCCCCATCGAATATAAATTAATTGACCCCGGACGCAGGCAATATATTCGTTCACGTGTGGCCGGAGAATTAATTCTTTCGAAGTTTAAGTCCCTGCCTGATCCTGACGATCAAGTAATTGCCGAATGGCTGAAAACGATTAATTCCAAGTTGAACTCCATCATACGCATGATGACCATGCACCATGAAGGATTTGATCAATTACCCCTGAAAAAAGTCAACATAAGCGGCGGTGGAATCAGTTTTTCCGCGGACAAGCCATTTTCTCCAGGGGATATTATCGAATTTAAATTAATACTGACCATGCAATATCCATTATCGCTCTTTCTTTATGGCGAAGTGGTCGAAAACAAGCACAATCCAGAGCATAATACAAGTGTTCATTTTATCGCTATTGATGATTTCGTCCGGGATGAAATCATTCGATTCGTTTTTGAAAGGGAAAGGGAAATCCTTCGGGAAAAGCGGAAGTAACCCATAAATAATTCATGTTTCCTATAATTGGCATTATCATAGTCACTGCTTGCGTAATTGGTGGTTACCTGCTGGAGCACGGCAATATGTCCGTTATTTTTCAGCCCATCGAGTTGATGATTATCGGCGGCGCCGCAATCGGCAGTTTTGTCATCGCTTCCCCCATCCATGTCATCAAGGCGGTAATCTCTTCTTTTATCGGTCTGTTCACCCATTCTCCGCGCACGAAGCAGGATTACATCGACATCCTTATGCTGCTCAACGGGATTTTCTATAAAATAAGGCAACAGGGACTTGTCTCCATCGAAGCCGATGTGGACACACCTGAAGAGAGTCCGTTGTTCACGCAATACCCCCACATCTTGAAAAATCATGAAGCGGTAGCTCTGATTACCGACACTTTGAGGACCGTTATGACTACGACCATTGCACCTCATGAGCTGGAATCACTGATCGACCACGAACTGGAAACCCACCACGAAGAAGCAATGATACCGGCGCACAGTGTGAACACCATCGCCGACGGACTGCCGGGGCTGGGAATCGTCGCCTGTGTTTTGGGAATCGTCTTAACAATGGGTAAGATCAAGGAACCGCCGGAAGTACTGGGCGCCAGTGTCGGCGCCGCTCTAGTGGGAACATTCATGGGCGTTCTGTTGTCTTACGGTTATGTCGGCCCGATGGGAAAACACCTGGAATTTATTGCCGCGGAAGATTTGCAGTACATGAATGTAATCAAGGTTGCCCTGCTGGCTTTCATCGGCGGTGGAGCGGCGCCGAAGGTCGCTGTTGAATTCGGCCGCCGGGTGATTCCCATCAACATGAAACCATCTTTTCTGGAACTGGAGGACGCTTTCCGCGAAGCAAAGAAAACATAACCGTCAATATAAAAACACAATTTGATATTAAAGCTATTGTCTTAATGGATTTGTATGGAAGATCGATCTCAACAAATAATAATTAAAAAAATTAAAAAGAAGAAGGGCGGCGGAGCGCACGGCGGCTCCTGGAAAGTGGCCTATGCCGACTTTGTAACGGCGATGATGGCTTTCTTCCTGATGCTTTGGCTTTTGAGCATGGTATCCGAAGAAAAAAAGGCGGCGCTTTCCGAGTATTTCAATAAATACAGCATATTTCAGGAAAGCGGCACATCGGCAATCACCTCTCAAAACGCAAAATTGTCGGATCCTGATTTCCTGAACCAATCAAAGCAAAACTCATCCAGAGACCGCGGCCTTACCTTGCAGGGGAAAAAAACAGGAGAAGCTGCGCATAAAACAAAGGTTAATTTAAGTGCCAAAGATGAAGAACTGGTTAAAAAAATCCGTTCTTCCATAGATGCAAAAATGGCCGCCGTGCGGGATCAGGTATTAGTGGATGTAGTTGAAGAGGGCATCAGAATTCAAATTATCGATACGGAAGGAAGCGTGATGTTTCACCTGGGGTCCGCTCAACCGACGCCAAAAGCAAAGGCCATATTGAAGCTTGTTTCATCAAATATTCATGAAATTGCCGGACGGATCGTCGTGGAAGGACACACTGATTCCGCACCTTTCAAGAAAGGACAGACTACTAACTGGGAGCTTTCCACATCACGTGCTTCCTCCGCGCGCATGGAACTGGAAGCTAACGAAGTCGATCCGGGAAGGATTTCCCGGGTGGTGGGCTATGCCGACACTGAACTGCTGATTCCTCTCGATCCGCTGGACCTGCGGAACAGAAGAATCAGCATAATTATTTTAAACGCTCAGGGCTAATAAATATTTATTCCGCCAGGCAGACGTCGACGACAAAAACACCCTCGTCAATTTCAAAAGGGATAATCAGACTTGGACCACCCTTAACATGGGCGATGGAATGATTTTTCCCGGATACAATCGTCGGAATAGCCGCCTGAATATAAAACCCCTGCGCTTCCAAATTTTTTCGGGCGACGCCGGAGACCATATTCGTGAGTTCACCCACCGCATCTTTAACATCCCCGTTGATGCTTTTTAAGTCTTCTCCCAGCATGTTGGACACTATTTTCAATATTGCTCCCTCACTGAAACTCAGGGCTAGAGAGCCGGCGGCCGACCCCGTCAAACCTATAATACCGGAGATATCTCCTTTGGCAAGATTATCCACTTTGAGATAAGGTTTTCCCGATCGTGGTTCTACAAAAGCCATCGTCTTTAAAACGCTTACAGTGCCTTCCAAAAATGGATTAATAAACTGTACATTCATTAATTATCTTCCTCAATATACTCAAAATAGAAACATTCTTATTTCTGTAAGCCTTCGATTATCTTTTTGATCTTTTCGTTTAAAACTTCGGCCGTAAATGGTTTCACAATGTAATTGCTTACACCGGCTTTCACGGCGGCGACCACGTTGTCCTGCAGCGCTTCGGCGGTAACCATTAGAAACGGGGTTTTTGCCAGCTCCGCATCAGCCCGGACCGCCTTCAGCAGCTCCAGGCCTGTCATATTGGGCATGTTCCAGTCGGACACGATAAAATCAATTTTCTGCGATTTCAGCGCTTTTAATGCCATCACGCCGTCTTCGGCTTCCACAATATCCTCATAACCGCCCTGCTTGAGCAAATTACGAACCACCTTTCTCATTGTAGCAAAATCATCAACAACCAAGATTTTAATATTACTGTCACCCATAAATAAACCTCGTTTCCATTTTCATCCAACCGAAAAATCTTTTTAAATTAACGTCCGTCACTCAAATCAAAAAGACCTTCAATATCAATAATCAAACCAATGCGCCCATCGCCCAGAATCGCACCGCCGGCAAGTCCTCTAATATTTTTCAGTCCCTCGCCAAGGCTTTTAACGACAACCTCGGCTTTGCCGACAATTTCATCGACCAGCAGGCATTTGGAACCGCTCTCACTGTCCACCACAATGACGATGCCGTCCCATGGCTCCCTGTGTTTTGGTTCAATATCAAATATTTCATAAAGTCGAAGCAGAGGCATCAAATGCCCCATTGCATTTATCATTTCTCCTTTGCCGACTATATTGGTATAAGCGTCGCGGGCAGGCCTTAATGCCTGGCGGATTGATATCGTCGGTAAGATGTAACTTTCCGGGCCCACTTTGACAATCATGCCGTCGATGATGGCCAATGTCAGCGGAAATCTCGTAATGAAGGTGGTTCCAGCGCCGACGGAACTTTCAATTTCAATTTTTCCCCGTAATTTTTCGATTGCCTGCCGGACAACATCCATACCGACGCCGCGGCCGGACACATCCGTGACCTTTTCCGCCGTCGACAAACCCGGAAGAAAAATGAATTTGTATATTTCCTGATCGGAAAGCCCTTCTTCGCTCTGGATCACTCCATTTTTGATCGCCTTTTGCAGTATTTTGTTCTTATCAAGACCTCTGCCGTCATCCGTTATTTCAATTACAATGTTCCCTCCACGATGATAGGCTTTCAGCTGAATCAAGCCCTTTTCCGGTTTCCCCAGCTTTATTCTTTCTTCGGGGGTTTCCAGTCCGTGATCGACGGAATTGCGGATCATATGCACGAGCGGATTGTAGATTTCATCCACCATGTTTCGGTCGATTTCCGTATCTTCTCCAATTAATTCCACAGAAACGGACTTGCCCGAACTTTTCGCCAGATCTCTCACCAAACGCGACATACGTTGAAAAGTCTGCTTGATGGGAATCATGCGGAGAGTTGTGGATACCTGCTGCAGAGTCGACGTAATCCGGAAAAATTGTGAAATATCTCTCACCAACTGCTTATCGGGGTTTACCTGATTGTTTAAATCCTGTTGGATCATAGACTGGGTAATAACCAATTCTCCGACCATATCAATTAAATCGTCAAGCTTTGACGTATCGACGCGAATCGTCGTCATATCAGAAACCTGATCGGCCTGCTTGCGCAACGCCTGCGACAATTGTTTCGGCTTGACCATACCTTCTTCAATCAAAGCCTGGCCTATTTTTTTCTCCGGTGTAGCTTTGACGGATTGCAGCGTTTTTTCCAGTTCTTCTTTGGAAATGACCCCTTCGTCAACCAGGATTTCGCCGATTTTCTTGGGAGCTGGTTCCCGGTCAATACCTTGTTCGATTTTGTTGATTCTTGACTTCAGCGAAGGAATATCTATTCCGCTGTCATCAAATTTTCTCCCTTCCAGCATTTCACGGAGCCCGCCGATTAATGTTTTCAGCACATCGGCGCCGTCCAGAACTACATCAATGAGCGCCGGTGAAACTGAAATTTCATCATTTCGGGCCTTATCCAGAAGATTTTCCAGGCTGTGCGCCAGGTCGCGGATTTTATCCAGATTCAGGAAGCTCGCCACGCCTTTGATGGAATGAAACGGTCTGAATATGGTGTTGATATATTCTTTATTCTCCGGCTCATTTTCCAGATTCAGGATATTAACCTCAATTTCCTCGATATACTCGAGACCTTCGGCAATAAAATCTCTCAGCAAGGATTCATCCTGTACCTGGACAGGCTCTTCTTTCTCTTCCGGAAGACTTGCCTCGGGAGTTTGCGCCGTAGAGGAAGTGTCTTCCGGGGTAAGAACTATTCCGGGGATTGCCGCCAGTTTTTCCATGAATTCCTGAATGTCGCCCTCATATTTGCCGGTGTTTTTAAAACTGTCGGCTATTTGTTGCATTAAACGAATTCCCTCCTCCAGCAACTCAGCGGCCCTGTTTTTATCCTGAATCGTATCCAGGACAATTTTTTCCAGAATTTGACTGAGGCCCATGGCGCAGCTGTTCAACTGGGGGACGTTTATTTTCCGTGATTCAATGCTGATGCTTTCGAGATTGTTCAGCAGCTTTCCCGCCGTGGGAATGTCAATATCCTTGCAGTCCAAAAAAAGGTATTCCTGAGCCAATATATCCAGCAAGTTTATTATTTCATCGTAATTCATAATCACACCATTTTAATTATTTCTGAGGGTATCATTTCCAGTGAAACAACTTTATCCGCCGCTCCTAATTTTATTGCTTCTTTGGGCATACCGAAAACAATGCAGGATTTTTCATCCTGGGCAATCGTGCTGGCGCCCTTCTTTTTCATTTCCAGCAGACCTGCAGCTCCATCGGCTCCCATCCCGGTGAGAATCACGCCGATGGCATTGGCTCCGGCGTATTGTGCGGTGGACTTAAAAAGAACGTCAACGGCGGGACGCTGATGATGAACCATTGGTCCCGTCTTGATCTCCACATAATAACGCGCTCCGCTTCTTCTTAAAATCATATGATAATTGCCGGGTGCGACCAAGGCTGTGCCCGGTATAACGGAATCGTTGTCTTCCGCCTCCTTCACCGATATCTGGCAAATATCATTGAGCCGCGAGGCAAACGCCTTGGTAAAATTGGCCGGCATATGCTGAACAATAATAATGCCGGGAGAATTGGGGGGCATTTTTACCAGTACCTTTTTTAAAGCTTCCGTCCCCCCCGTCGATGCGCCAATAGCAATAATCTTGTTTGTGGTCTGGCTTAAGGCTTTGATAGGTTCGGAATCTGCGGCGTTGTCAACCGAAACGGCTTCCCTTCTCGTCAAAGTAACCCTTGAAGCGGCTCTTATTTTTTCCACCAACTGAACGGACATGTCTCCAACACTATAGGCGGTTCCCGGTTTACCGATGACATCAACGGCCCCTACATCCATTGCTTCCAGAGTCAGCTTGCCGCCTTTGGGAGTTAATGAACTGACGATAATTGTCGGCACCGGATAATATTTCATTAACTTCTTGAGAAATGTCAGGCCGTCCATCCGGGGCATTTCAATATCGAGGGTAATGACGTCGGGTTTCAGACTGACTATCTTATCGCGGGCGACATACGGATCGGGGGCGGCGCCGATGACTTCTATATCGGGATATTTGGAAAGCTCCTCGGAAAAGATCTTTCTTACTATCGCCGAGTCGTCAACTATGAGAACTTTTATTTTGCTCAATTTCCGCGACCTCTAAAAAAAGTGTATCGTTTTTTTACTTCTTTAAACCGGCAGACAAAGACTTTATGCCCGCCGAAGAGTTTGGCATTGCCGATTCATAACGGCTCGCTTTTAAGAAAAACTCATCTTTACGCCCAGCAGTCCTTCGCTCGATTCAAAAGGCAGGCTCCAGGTGGTATCAGCTGCTTCCGCATCATTATTAGTCAGCATTGCGGATTCATTTCTGAATGTGGGAATGGAAAGATCAAACACCTTTGATGAGTCGTATTTCTGCAAGAAATTCCCGCCTATCATGTTTACGGCTTCTTTTACGCAATCTTCAATCAGCTTCTGTGTTACGCCCTCTTCATCAACGCTCAGCATATTCTGGACCATGGCATCAGCCAAATCATTTGTGAGCAATATATCAATATTGCCGCTTACGGGACCGGCAAAATTAATTGATGCAATCATGTCGTAATTAACATCCTCCTCCACCGGCTCAAGAAAGACGAAGAACATTTTTTCGAATACTTCAAAAATCGCATTCATCAGCAATTGTTTTATCTTCACTGTATCCCCCATTTTCAGAAACTCCTATGACCTGGAAAAGGATTTTTTTGATGTCCTCCGGCAAGAAAGGCTTTTTGATGAAACCTTTCGCCCCTCGATTAAAGGCTTCCTGCATCCGTTCGGCACTTCCTTCGGTTGTAATCATAATCACCGGAATTTCTTTTAAAGTTTCATTTTTTTTCAGCTGATCGAGAAATTCCAGGCCGTTTACTTCCGGCATATTTATGTCGGAGACTATGATGTCGATCCAATTTTCCGAGAGCACTTCCATGGCTTCTTTTCCGTTTCCGGCCTCGAAACACTGATCCATTGCAAAACCGGAAATAGTAATGATCTTCTTGATAATGGCCCTCATGGAACCGGAATCATCGACAATTAATACATTGAACGACATGACGTTACCTTCCCTCTTTATGTTCGGACACCTTGTTTATCATACAATATTGATAAGTTCCCTGGCACGGTTCAAATCGTCAGTAAGTAAAACCATGCTCATTTCCAAATCTTTCATTCTTAAATTAAATTTCTTTAACACCTGATCAACGGCACGATAGGAAAGTCCGTCAATGCCGCCACCTAATCCCAGCATCAAACAGGCCTGATCAGCCATGTAAACAATCCAGGGCATCATCTTTTCTTCCTTTTCCAGCAGATCAGGACGGTGATGAAAGGATATGGCCTCTCTGATTTCTACCGGGAAATTCCAGTAGGCTGCAATTTTACCACCCAGCTCCGCATGATTGATCCCGATGACAAATTGCTCCGCTTCCACAAAAGACACACGCTGAGTTGACACAAGTGCGGATATTTTTGCCAGAGAATCACGGACAAATTCCCCCATGATAATTTTTCCCACATCATGAAGGAGGGCGGCGGTATAGAGAGTCGTATCTTCCTCTCCCGTTATTTTCTTCGAAATAATCTGCGACATTAAAGCCACCGCTACCGAATGTTCCCATAGATCCGTCGCTTTATCGTAGTAACCGCCGGCGCCTTTTTTATAATATTTGGAAACGCCCGCCGTCTGAATTGCCCGCAGCAGGTTTTTCTGACCAAGATGTACTACCGCATCGTTGATGGTACTGATTTTTTGACGGGTTCCAAAATAGACGGAATTAGCCATCTTTAAAATATTTGCCGTTATGGAAGGATCAAGTTTAATTACATTGGCTATTTCCGCAACCGAATAGTCCGGCTTGCTCAGAAGCTGTGCGACCTTGTTGCCCGTCGCCGGAAAGGCAGGGAGCGTAGTAATTGATTTTAATATGCGATCTACTGTCTTCATAGTTCTTTCATTTCACCTCCGGAACTACGGACAAAAACCTTGCCTGTCGACATTTCCAGACGGAGAGTACGGTTATAGTTCGCCCCCGTATCCTCCTTCTCGATCATGACATTATTTTTCCAGAAAATTTTTCGCATAGCCATGATGTTTTTTTGCCCGATACGGAAATAATTAGTGTCATCCAGTATGCTTGCTCCGCCGGCCACCTTGACAAGCATTCTCTTTTTTTCCGCACCCAGTTTGTAGCAGCTTTTAAATAACAACGGGATCCCCGTATCGGCAAACATTGCCGGATTTTCCTTGGCTTTGTTTTGATCGAGATTTGAATCAGGCAACATGTAATGCAGCATGCCCCCCACTTTCGCAACCGGATCAAAGACAACTATACCTATGCAGGAGCCTAATGCATAAGTTACAAGGATGTCCTGCGCATTATTACTGACTTTTATATCTGATATTCCTACAATTAAATCGCTCATATAATCACTTTTGATAAACGCTGGGTTCTATGTATTTAAAAGAATGCGTCAAGCCGGTTAAACTCTCCGAATGTCCTACAAAAAAATAGCCGTCTTTTTTTAAACTGTTGTAATATTTGTCAACCAGGCGGGACTGCGTATATTTATCAAAATAAATCATCACGTTACGACAGAAGATTACATCAAAATTAAAATCTGTTGAAAATTGATTCATCAGATTAAACCTTTCAAAGGTAATCATGTCTTTAAGATCTTTTTTGACGCGGAAGTAGCCTTTGGAACGGCCCGTTCCCATTTGGAAATATTTTCCCAAAATGGAGTTGTCTATTCTTTTCACCCTGTCTTCGGGATAAATACCGGTCTGGGCTACCTGCAATACCCGCGTGGAAATATCCGTTGCAAATATTCGGGCATCCAACTGCCTCGCCTTGGCCGCTTCCTTTATTGTTATGGCTATTGTATAAGGCTCTTCTCCCGTAGAACAACCGGCAGACCAGACATTAAACCTTGGAACAAAATCACGTGAGCCGGACTTTTCCAACATTGCTGTGATGATTGAACGCAGCCTGATAAAATGACTTTCTTCACGAAAAAAGGACGTCAAATTGGTCGAAATGGAATCGATCATTGTGATCAATTCATCTTTGCCCTCATTTGTCGTCACATAGTTAAAATAATGTTTAAACGATTTATAATCGCCTTCGCGTAATCGTTTACCCAGGCGAGCCTTGACTAATTCCTTCTTTCCTTCGTGAAGATTTATTCCACAAAGTTCGTAAACTAATTTACTGATTTTTTCGAAGTCGCCGTCGTTGAGTTCGGACATCGCCCTAAACTTTCAATTTCTTGCCAGATTTAAGATTTTTTACGAATTCCGCATTAAGCCGCCAACACGTTCCAGAATTCACCATTATCGACAGATTCTCTTTTTCGCGATGCACTAATAATAATCGGACGGCATGCTTTTCCTGTCGCACTGATTTTTAAACCAGCAGCGCTGACCGCAAGATTATTCTTTTTCAATTAAAAGAGATTTTATTGGAAAACCGTTTCATCCACAAAACAGCAATATCTGTACCAGAGGATCAACAACTCCATTTCCCGGCCGTATCAGGAAATATGATCAAGAATAAGTAATGCATATTGTCCTGTTAATTGATTTCAGTAACGAAGTTGTCAAATATTGATTTTTTGTTCGGTAAAAAATATGAATTACTTAAGAGTATTTTCTTTTTTTCAAGAAGTCTTACGGAACCGGCGGCACGGAAGGCGATTTATTAAAAATAATTACCGTGGTTTTGCCATGTATGAAGTTTTCTGGAATACCTAGGTTGTTATTTTTTCGACGATTTTTGCCAATCTCAACCACTCGGAGCAAAATAATTGACGCTAAGTAAAATTATGATTGTTTTTTGACGCTTTTTATATTATTTGTTCCAAGTATTTATCTTAAAACAACAAATAAGCTGGGTCCACTACGGCAACTCTACTAAGGCAGCCATTGGATACGATATGAGACAAAGTGAATTATTTGGTCAAGAAAAAGGTAGAATTCTGATCGCCGAAGATAATGATCTCAACAGAGAAAATCTGGCGGAACTGCTGACAGAAAATGGCTACGAAGTTAAAACTGTCTGTGACGGGAGGGAAGGCATTGAAGCTTTTCTCGAAGACAAATTCGATATGGTAATTACCGACCTGCGAATGCCTCACGTCGACGGTTTGCAGTTCCTGCAATATGTTAAGAATGCCAACAAAGACAACATTGTCATTATGATTACCGGCCACGGCACCATAGATGCAGCTGTAGAATCTATG
>DAOQVG010000003.1:0-20468 GCA_035341435.1 Smithellaceae bacterium | reverse complement strand
AGATCCGAAAGTTCCGTTCTCCCTGACGGTCTGGAAGAGCTGGCTGAAACCGCTGAGTGTGCTGGCGGCGGGAGGAGTCGTCGGCGGTTCCATCCTCCATTACGTGCTGCACGGGCCCAAGAGACCGGACCCGGAGGGTGCGGTGCAGGATGAAAAGAATCAGGGAGGTGAATAATATGAAAAGAGGTATGATTTTAGTTACTTCAAGGTACGAACGATATGTTCACTGGTTCCTGGCCATTTCCTGCCTTCTTTTGTGTTACACCGGATTAGGTATGATGTTCAAAGAGCTGAATTTTTTGGGCGTCATTATGGGTGGACTGAAGGGTATGAAGGTTGTGCATAATTATACCGCCATCGTATTCAGCATATCATTACTGCTGGCGATAAAGATGTGGTGGAAAGAAGCCGGCGTCTTCGTCTTTCCGGAAGATCTCGAATGGATCAAGGCCGCGGGCGGTTATTTATGGCATGTCGATAAAGTTCCCGAGACGGGAAAATACAATCCCGGACAGAAGTTGTTTTTTCTCACGGTCGCCTTTTTCGGCGTGATAATGATCATTACCGGGTTTTTCATGGCGTTTCCGAATCTCTTCTTCCTGGGAGCTGATCTGCTGGATTGGGTCTATGTCCTGCATGTGCTCGGCTTCGTGGTGATCTTTGCTTTCTTCTTTATTCACCTGTATCTGGGTACCGTCGGTAATCCGGGAACTGTTCAGGCGATGATTAACGGCTGGGTGACGAGAGCCTGGGTCAGGAAGCAGCACCCCGGTTGGCTCAAAGAGATGGAGCATGAGGGAACCCTCATCGTTTACGGTCAGGAAAAAAATAAAAAAGCAATTAGCTGAAGCAATTTACGTTAAGCTGTCCAGGAGGCCCGGAGTTAGAGCTCCGGGCCTTTTTTATTTACAGTCAATAATAAATCTGTACGAAAATTTGGCAAAATGATATGGAAGCGCCGTTGGAAGTTGGATTTTATTTTCTTTTTCTGCCTGAACCCGTAGCTGGTCCGCACCGCTGCGTTAGCCGCTGCAAATAGTTCCCTGATCCCAATTTCCCGTAAAAATTGAATTATTGTCTTGAATTTGATGATGAAAAATTTTTTTGCTTCCAATGAATGAATTTTCGAAGGGAAACGAGGTATAAAAGTCGATGCTGGACAGGTTTAACAGAGAAATTACTTACTTGAGGATTTCCGTCACCGACAGATGCAATCTTCGCTGTATTTACTGTATGCCGGAAGAAGGAATGCAGTTTAAGCAGCACGAAGATATTCTGCGTTACGAGCAAATAGAGCAAATAGTTAAAGAAGCAGTCCAACTGGGCATATACAAAATCAGGTTGACCGGGGGCGAGCCCCTGGTCAAAAAGGACATCGAATTTCTGGTAGGGAAATTAGCAAAGATTGAAGGAATTAAAGAGCTTTGCCTGACAACCAACGGTGTATTCCTGGAGCAGAAAGCCAGGGTCTTAAAGCAGGCCGGCTTGACGAGCATAAATATATCGCTCGATACGCTCCAGCCGGAAAAGTTCAGACAAATAACCCGGGTCGGCAATCTGGCTGATGTTTTAAAAGGTATCGATGCCGCCATCAGGGAAGGCTTCAAAATCAAAATAAACATGGTGGTCTTGAAAGGCATAAACGAAAATGAAATCGATGATATAAAAAGATTTTGCCAGGAAAAGAACATCAGGTCGCAGCTGATCAACCAGTTTAATCTGAAGGAGGACAAAAATGATCAATATTTATTCGACCGGCCTCCGAAATGCGGGAACTGCAACCGGATTCGACTGTTGTCCGACGGTGTTTTAAAACCCTGCCTGCATTCGGAAATCGAATATAAAATAGATATGGCCCATATCCGCGAAAGTCTTATCAAAGCCATTCTTGCCAAGCCGGAAAGAGGGCAGTCCTGCAATTCCAGGAAAATGTATGAAATAGGGGGGTAGTTGTGGAATTAACACATGTAAATTCTTCCGGGAACGCCTTTATGGTTGATGTGTCCGCGAAGGAGATAGTGAAAAGAACCGCGGCCGCTTACGGAAAAATACGGCTGCAGAAAGAAACGATGGATATCGTAAAAGCCAACCTCATGAAAAAAGGCGATGTTTTGGCGGTGGCCAAAATTGCCGGCATCATGGCGGCAAAAAAAACGGAAGAGCTTATTCCCCTGTGTCACTGCCTGAATCTGGAGCACGTGGATGTCAACTTTATTCTTGCCGACGACGGTATTGAAATTACGAGCCAGGTGATCACTTCGGGGAAAACGGGCGTGGAGATGGAAGCGCTCACCGCCGTATCCGTGGCGGCGCTGACTATTTACGATATGTGCAAAGCTGTTGATAAGAAAATGCATATCGAAGATGTTTATCTTGTGGAAAAGAAGAAGGAAGAAATAAAGTAGGAGTTGCGGCAAAGTAAAATTTGGGTAATTAAGGTATTAGAATAAATCATGAAAGTAACGATTATCACAATATCCGACCGGGCTTCGCAGGGGCTCTATGAAGATCTCTCCGGGCCGGCAATCGAAAAAATTATAAAGGAAACCATTGCCGATGCTGAAATTTCCAGAATGATCGTCCCCGATGAAAAGGCGGAAATCCGAGAAGCCATGCAAAAGGCGGCGGCATCCGATTTCATATTGACCACCGGAGGAACGGGCTTGTCTTCCAGGGATGTAACTCCCGAGATTTGCGAAGAGTACTGCGACAGAAGCCTGCCCGGTATGGCCGAAATATTACGCAGTGAATCCTACAAAGAGACCCCCCACGCCATGCTTTCCCGGGGATATGCCGGCATTAAAGATAAAACCATCATTGTTAATTTTCCCGGCTCCGTCAAAGCTGTAACGCTTTGCACCAGAATTCTCCTGCCCGTCATGGGGCACGCCCTGAAAATGATTAATGACGAGGGTCATTAAAAACACGCAATTACTGCGTAATCTTCGAATAGTTCACACGCCTTTTCAACAAAGGGCAGGATATATAAATAGACCAGGCTTTTAATAACAATCTTTTTCTTTTCTTCATGCCGGCGATCTTTAATCGACAGTCTTTTCAACCGGTTTTGCCTTTCAGGTTCCGGTTTTAAACCAGCAGCCGGACTGTCGCTGGAAGTATTCTTGGCGGTAATTTTAATTTCGGTTAACGCCTTGCTTTTCTGAGATTTTTTTTTCAATGCAACTATTTTGTCTTCGGCCTTTTGCAAAATGGGAGTGATTTCCTTTTCCAGATCGTCAAATATTGCCAATAATTCTCTGGCGCCTTCGGTCAGATGCAATTTATTTTCGCCGGGATTAACCTCCACCAGATGAATACCCAGTCTCTCCTCCGCAACTTTAATTTTTCCCCATGCCAGGCGGTAGGAAACGTTCAGCTTTTTGGCTGCCGAATTCAGGCTGCGGCATTCATCTATTTGTCGGAAAAATGTATTACGACCGGGGCCGAATATTGTCAAACCATGTGCTTCAAACCATACCTTATGCTTTATTTTCATTATATAACCTTTCCCGCCTGAATATACCTGACAGGGTAAATTTTTTTTGACTTTCGCTTCCGAGAATATCCTGAGTGGCCGTATCGCAACAATGAATTGAATTGATAGGGTCTTTATTTGCGAGAAAACATCTATAGGAAAAAGACTTTTATCTGTCAATAAAAAAGACCCTGAAATCATAATTTATCCGGGAATAAATAAATGCAACCGTTGATTAAAAAGCTGAGATGATTATTTATTATATGTATAATTACTAAATGTTATTATATGATATTCGTTACTACCTAATATTATTAATTAAATTGATGTTAAATTATATTTACACTGTATTAATTATGTGCTAACGGATCCGGTCGTCGAATAAAAAAATATTATTTTGTGATGATTAAAATATTGCGATTATAATATTTTTATGCTACGGCAAGCATAAGTTTTTATGCTGCGGCAAGCATAGAAAACAATTTTCCCCCTGTAGATAGTATTAACAATAAAAATAAAGAAACTAACCGTCTTTCGATCCTGTGTTTTATAAAATGATTGCCAAATCTTTTGCACATCATCGTCATCGCTCTAAAATATCAATTACTATTAATTATATCGGCATGTTGCACACAGGTGTACGGCCTCGAAATTATTGAAAGGAGATAATATGGCAAAAGGGAATAATTCCGCGTATAAGAAGATGCTTGACAAGCAATACAAAGAATTGATGCAGCGTTGTCAAGTTCACCTGGAACAAATCGAAAAAGATTTACCTGAGCCGAAAGAAGATTTACATGAGTTATTAAAGGATCGGGGTTTTTCCAGACGAGATTTCATGAAATGGACATCGGCAATGACAGCCGCCCTGATGCTGCCGCCGGTTTTTCGTCCCATGGTGGCCAAGGCAGCGGAAAATTTCAGCCGTCTTCCCGTCGTTTGGCTTCATTTTGCCGAATGTACCGGGTGCAGCGAAGCATTTTTACGCTCTTCTTATCCTAATGTTGACGATATTCTTCTGGAAACGATATCTTTGGAATATCACGAAACATTGATGGCCGCATCGGGATACCAGGCGGAAGAGAATCTGGAAAAGGCAGTCCATGATTTTGCCGGCAAATTTATCTGTGTCATTGAAGGCGCCCTGCCCCGTGGTTTGCATGGACAATATTTGACGCTCGGCCCGAAGGGGAAAACCGGCGTTCAGGTCGCCCAAGAAGTTACCTCCAAGGCGGCGGCCGTAATATGCATCGGCTCCTGCTCGGCATTCGGCAATATCCCCGCTGCAAAACCCAATCCCACCGATTGCGTGGGAATCAGCGAGGCCATCGGAGTTAAAACCATCAATATCGCCGGCTGTCCTCCCAACGCCGTTAATTTCACGGGAACTGTTCTTCATTATTTGTTGTTTGGAGACGTTCCGCCTCTGGATTCATTAGGCCGGCCGCTTTGGGCTTATGGAAAACGCATTCATGATTTCTGTGAAAGAAGACCGCATTACGACGCCGGTGAATTTGTTGAAGAGTGGGGTGATGCCGGTGCGATAAAGGGCTGGTGTTTATATAAAGTCGGCTGCAAGGGTCCCTATACGTTCGCCAATTGCAGTAAAGCCCGCTTTAATGAAGGTATTTCCTGGCCGGTTATGGCCGGCCACGGCTGTATGGGATGCACCGAACCGGGATTCTGGGATACCATGGCCCCGCTGGAAAAACCAATCAGCGATCAGACTATCGGCGGTGGTGAAAAGACGGTCGATAGAATCGGCGTCGTACTGACAGGCGCAGCTGTTGCCGGAGTTGCCGCTCATGCCGGGGCCACCGCAATCGTGCGTAAAGCGAGGAATAAGGATGACCGGATGAATGCTGAGGAGGAAAAACATGACTAAAAGAATTATTGTCGATCCGATCACCAGGATTGAAGGGCACTTAAGAATTGAAGTCGAAGTTGATAATAGCAATGTAATCAAAGATGCCTGGAGCAGCATTACTCTCTGGCGCGGCTTTGAAACAATATTGAAGGGCCGCGACCCGCGTGACGCCGGTCTGATTGTTCAGCGTTTTTGCGGTGTATGTACTTTCGTGCATTATGAAGCCAGTATTTTAGCCTGTGAAGATGCCTTTGGAGTCAAACCGCCGCCCAACGCCCGCATCATCAGAAATTTAATCAACGCTTCGCTTTTCCTCGTTGACCATGTCATGCATTTCTATCATCTGCACGGCCTGGACTGGGTGGACGTTGTCAGCGCCCTTTCGGCTGATCCGAAAAAAGCGGTGGATATGGCCAAGGCCTACTGTCCTAATCCTTACAATTGCTCGGCAACCCACTATAAAGCAGTTCAGGACAGGATAACCAAATTTGTGAAATCCGGACGTCTTGGACCTTTTGCCAATGCTTACTGGGGAAACCCCTCCTATAAGCTGCCGCCCGAAGCTAACCTGATTATTCTTTCCCATTACCTGGATGCGCTGGCTATTTCTAAGATTGGCGCCCAGATGATGGCCATATTCGGCGGTAAGAATCCCCATCCGCAAAGTCTGGTTGTCGGTGGCGTAACTTCCGTTATGGATGCTCTTGAAGCTGAGCGTCTCGGCCAATATTTGTTCCGCCTCAAGGAGATGAAGAATTTTGTGGAAACAGCTTACATTCCGGATGTTCTTCTTGCCGCGACCTACTATAAGGGTGAAGGTCTCAGCGGTATCGGCGCGGGCGTGAAAAACTATCTGGCCTACGGCGGATTCCCGCTTGATGATGACTGGAATAATCTGCTCTTCCCCAGGGGAATTGTTAAAGGCGGCGACTTGTCCAAGCCCTTAAAAGTGGATGAAACAAAGATTACGGAAGAAGCAACACATTCCTGGTACAGGGATGAAGAGCCGCAGCATCCCTACAAAGGGACAACCGAGCCCAAATACACGGGCTATGATAAAGAAGGGCATCTAAAGGGAAACGAAAAATATTCCTGGTGTAAAGCACCGCGTTACGACGGCATACCTTATGAAGTCGGTCCCCTGGCCCGTTTCATCGTTGGGTATGCTCAAGGCTATAAGCCTATGAAAGAGTTGGTGGATTCGACATTGAAAGCAACCGGACTGCCGGCAACAGTTCTCTTCTCGACCCTCGGCCGTACGGCCGCTCGCGCTCTGGAAGCCAAACTTGTTGGCGATAACGCGGAAGCGTGGGTCAATGAACTTATCGCCAACGTTAAGAAAGGCGACACACGAACCTGGACGCGGTGCGATGTGCCCAGAAAACCGGCTCAGGGCCGCGGCATGACCGATCCGCCGCGTGGCGCACTCGGTCACTGGATCAACATCGAAAAGGGAGTCATCGCCAATTATCAGGCGGTTGTTCCCTCCACATGGAACTGCTCGCCGCGTGATAAAAAGGGTGTACGCGGCCCCTATGAAGAATCTCTTATTGGAACAAAACTGGCGAAAGTTGACCAGCCGCTGGAAATCATCCGCACAATCCATTCGTTTGATCCGTGCATGGCCTGCGCAGTGCATATCATCGATCCCCAAACGAATGAGATTAAACAATTTAAAGTGGCGTAAATTGATAAGGAGGTTACAGTGGAAAAGATTATCGCCGTTAAAGAATGGTCCCTGGCTATACGGATTAACCACTGGGCCATGGCAATAGCAATATTTATTTTAATTCCCACCGGTTTTTATATTGCCTCTCCGTTTACCGTTGGAGCAGGTGAAACAGTAAACAAGTTCTTAATGGGAAATATGCGTTTCATTCATATTCTCTTTGGGATGATTCTTGTTTTCATTTTCCTCTGGCGCATTTATCTGGCGTTTTTTTCCAAGTTCCATGCGGACTGGAAAGATTTCTTTGCCTGGATGGACATGAAGGCAATTATCCACCAGATAAAGTTCTATCTGCATCTCGAGAAACATCCTCCGGAGCAGAAGTGGCTGTATGGTCCGGTGCAATCCCTCGCTTATGCAGGGCTTCTGTTCATGGTTTTAGTTATCGTTGTGACGGGGCTGATCCTGATGGGCGCCGGTTATCATGCCGGGCTTACCGCGCTGCTCTACAAGATAGTGAAACCCGTAGAAAATGCAATGGGCGGCCTGGCCACGGTTCGCTTCGTTCACCATGTTTTCACCTGGTTCTTTATTTTGTTTATTGTGGTGCATATATACATGGCTTTCTGGTATGATGTTATGCTGCACAAGGGAACCGTTTCCTCCATGATCAGTGGAAGAGTTTTCAAACGAGTGGTGGAAGAGTAGAAATTTTGTTGCTATGAGAATGAAATAACCGAAAAGGGGAGAAAGAGTCCATCTCCCCTTTTTCTTACGTATTTATGATAGATAAGAATTTTGTTACTATTTTAGGAATAGGCAACATTCTGCTGCAAGATGAAGGTTTCGGTGTTCATTTTGTTCGCTGGATATCTGAACGTTATTCTGCTGCTGATGAAATAAAAATAATTGACGGCGGAACGCTGGGTTATGCCCTGCTGGATATTGTCAGCGGCTGTCGGAATCTTATTGTTATTGATGTTCTCAAAGTGGATGATGCACCCGGATCATTATACCGTTTTAATCAACAGGAAATGGAAATTCATCTGCCTCCGCCTACCACCGCTCATGAAGTTACCTTTTCCGATTTACTGTTTAAGGTCGAACTGATAGGTGAATCTCCGGAAGTGATTTTTCTGTGTATCGTGCCGGGAAAATATGGTGATATGGATATGGAAATGACCCCTCTGATGCGGGAAAAATTTCCGGCCATGGAAAAACTGCTGCTGGCTGAGCTTAACCGGTTGAATGTCCATCTGGAGAAAGTTGCGCATGCATGAACTATATCTGGCCGAATCAATTTTGAATATTGTGCAGGAATATGCGGCCAAACAGCAGTTTAATAAAGTCAATTCCATTTTGTTGTCTTTTGGCCGTCTCTCCTGTGTCGAGCCGAAAGCATTGCAGTTTGCGTTTGAAGTCCAGGCCAAGGATTCGCCGGCCCAGGACGCTGTATTGCAGTTTAAAATTCTTCCGGCGGTTGTTCATTGTTTTTCCTGCGACCGGGATTTGGAATTGGATGTGTACGAAGGAATCTGCCCCCTTTGCAGGGGGGAAGAAGTTCTGCTTGTCGGGGGAACTCAAGAGCTGCAAATTTTAGAAATGGATGTGGATTAGGATTTTTTATGTGTATAGGCTTTCCGGGAAAAATAATTTCGGTTGATGAAGACAACTATGCGATCATCGATATCAGCGGTACGAAACGGGAAGTTTGTCTCGATATAGTGGATGAACCGGTTACGGTTGGCGATTATGTCATAACACATGCCGGATTTGCCATTCACAAAATCGATGTTGAGCTGGCCCAGGAAAAGCTGGCCCTGTTAAAAGAACTGCTCGAAAATGAAATATATTGATGAGTATAGAGATCCTGTTTTGGTGCAGGGACTGCTCGCGAAGATCAGGAAAACGGCCGACCGGATTGATCGGCCGGTAACGATCATGGAAATTTGCGGCAGCCACACCTACGCCATCGGCCGCTTCGGAATTCGAAAAATGCTGCCCGACAATATCAATCTGGTTTCCGGTCCGGGGTGTCCGGTTTGCGTGACGTCGGCGCGGGATGTCGATATTGCGCTGTACTTAGCCGTGCAGCAAAATGTTATTTTTGCCACCTTCGGTGATATGCTCAGGGTGCCCGGTTCAAACGGCAGCAGTTTACAGAAGCAGAGAGCCGAAGGGTGCGATATCCGTGTTGTTTCCTCCTCCGATGAATGCATTAAGCTGGCGCAGGATTTCCCCCAAAAAGAAATTATTATGATGGGTATCGGCTTTGAAACAACTACGCCGACCATTGCCGTCACCATCGAGCGGATCAAAAAAAAAGGTATCAAAAATTTCTCGGTGTTTTCCGCGCATAAGATTGTTCCTCCGGCAATTCGTGCTTTGATTGCCGATCCCGCGCTGAACATCGACGGTTTTTTATGTCCGGGGCATGTAAGCACAATGATCGGCTCCAATGCTTATAAAATGATTCCCGAAGCCGGATGTGCGGCGGTAATTACGGGATTTGAGCCGGTGGATATTCTGGAGGGCATATGGATGCTGCTCACGCAGATTGCCGCTAAAAAATTTGAAGTTGCTCTTCAATACAGCCGCGGTGTGAAACCCGAGGGCAATGTGCGCGCAATGGAGTTGATCGAATCCGTCTTTATATCGGAAACCGTGGAATGGCGTGGCATTGGTCCGATTCCGGCAAGCGGTCTTGTTTTGCGTGGGGATTATACTGCCTATGAGGCGCTGGACAAATTTGTCGTGCCGGAAATTCAAGCAGTGGAGATCAAAGGCTGCGGCTGCGGAGATATATTAAGGGGGATAAAAACACCTCAGCAGTGTCCTTTATTCAGAAAAGTGTGTACGCCGACGAATCCGATCGGCCCCTGCATGGTGTCGACGGAGGGGAGTTGTGCGACATACTATAAATATCATTAAGGAGGAGAGAAAAAGTGAAGGTAACAGTCGTAAAAAATGTACTCGATGCCAATGATAGAATCGCCGCCGAAAACAGGGCATTGTTTGATAAAAACAGAGTATTTGTTATTAATCTCATGAGTTCACCGGGTGCGGGTAAAACGACTCTGGTGGAAAAAACCATCGAGGCTCTGAAAAACAAATATCGCATCGGCGTTATTGAAGGCGACATTCAGGATACATATGACGCCGACCGCATTGCCCAACTGGGCATTCCCGTAGTGCAGATTAATACCGGCGGTGCCTGTCATATCGACGGCAACATGATCCGGGAATCTTTGCCTTCGTTTGACCTCAGTGCGATCGATTTGCTTATCTGCGAGAATGTCGGCAACCTTGTCTGTCCAGCCGAATTCAAGATTGGTGAAAATACCAAAATTATGATTCTGAGTGCTCCCGAAGGCGCCGACAAGCCGGCCAAGTATCCGTTGATGTTTCAGGAATCATCGGTCATGGTCATCAATAAAATTGATCTCTTTCCCTATGTTGATTTTGATGCGGCCAAGGCGAAGCGCGATGCACTGGCCATTAACAAGGATCTGCAAATATTTGAAGTATCCTGTAAAACCGGAGCCGGTCTGGAAGGATGGATTAAGTGGCTGAAGGATCGCATAGATGCTTATAGAAATTAACGAACTTGTAAAAAGGTCGGATGCTGCGTTGCGCATCATCCTTCGTCACTGCGGCGTACTCAATGTACGCCTCATTCCTCAGGATTCGCGCGCCTTGCCTGCGGCCTTTTTACAAGGTCGTCGATAATTGCTGATTTTATGACTTCTTACGAGTCCATTAAAAAAAGAGAAGGGAGCAAAAGGGTTCGCTTTCTTTTTTCCGGTGTTGTTCAGGGTGTTGGTTTCCGACCGTTTATTTACCGGCAGGCGGTTCAAAACAGGTTAGGCGGTTTCGTACAGAACCGTCCGGATGGTGTACTGGTCGAAGTTGAAGGTGCTGCGTCCGCTATTGATTCTTTTCTCCATGGAGTGCAAAACAATCTGCCTCCGCTGGCTTCTCTGACCGGCGTATCAGCGCTTGATATTGAAATAATGAGCGAGGACGTCTTTCGGATCATCTCCAGCGACATTCGCGGTGATGGAGACGTGCACATCGCTCCCGATGTGGCTGTCTGTCCGGAATGCCTTGCGGAATTTTCCAACCCGCATGATCGCCGTTACCGGTATCCGTTTATCAACTGCACCAACTGCGGCCCGCGGCTGACGATTATCAAAGCAATTCCCTATGACCGCGTTAATACCTCCATGTCTTGTTTTCCCTTGTGCCCGCAATGTCAGTCTGAGTATGATAATCCTGCCGACAGGCGCTTTCATGCCGAACCTGATGCCTGCCCCGTGTGCGGCCCTCAGCTAAAAATTCTCGATGGAGAAGGAATTCCACTCAACACCGCTGATCCGATTGCGGCTGCCGTTGGTTTGCTTAAAGAAGGCAAAGTTTTGGCGGTCAAGGGACTGGGCGGCTTTCATTTAAGTGTGGATGCTGGAAACGATGAGGCTGTGGCGCGGCTGCGTTTACGCAAATACCGGGAGGAAAAGCCGCTGGCCATTATGGTTTGCGATCTTGCGGGTGCCCGCCGGCTGGCGCAGATAAATGGCGAAGAAGAAAAATTGTTGATCTCACCGCAGCGGCCGATTGTTCTGTTAAAAAAGAGAAGCAGCGGCATAATTTCGGAGAAGGTGGCTCCACAAATTCCCAATTTCGGCATAATGCTTCCCTATACGCCGCTGCATTATCTTTTGCTGGAGAAAGATTTTGCGGCGCTGGTGATGACCAGCGGCAATCAGGTCGATGAGCCGATCTGTATCCGTAATCGCGAAGCCGTTCACCGGTTAAAGGGAATCGCCGATTATTTTCTCGTCCACAATCGCGACATTCTGGTGCGCTGCGATGACTCGATTGTTATGGTCGCCGGTGATAAACAACAGATGTTAAGGCGCTCGCGCGGTTTTGTTCCCCGGCCTGTAGAACTTGCCGAATATTTTACCGAAATTCTGGCTTTAGGTCCGCAGCTCAAAGCAACACAATGCATTTTGAAGGGCAAGTTTGCTTTCTTAAGCCCTCATCTGGGCGATCTGGAAACGCCGCAGGCCCGGGATTTTTTCCATGAAAGCCTGTCTCTCATGCAGAGAATTACCGAGACAAATCCTTCGGTGGTCGCCTGCGATTATCATCCGGCCTATTATTCAACAAAAGTTGCCGCTGAACTCGAATCGGTGGAAGTTATCCGCGTCCAGCATCATCATGCCCATGTCGTCAGCTGTATGGCGGAAAACCAGATTTCCGGAGAGGTGATCGGTCTGGCGATGGACGGCACGGGCTTTGGTTTGGACGGTAATGCCTGGGGAGGAGAGTTCCTTGTAGCCGATGAGACTCAATTCCGGCGCTGGGGACATCTGGAATATTTTGTTTTACCCGGCGGCGAAAAGGCTATCCGCGAACCCTGGCGCATCGCCGCCAGCCTGCTGAAGAACGCCTACGGACAGTCATGGCTGTCTGTAGCGGAAAAACTGGGGGTTGTCAGCGATAGAAAAAGCGGCGAACTGCTCGATAAAATCATGGAAAATAAAATCAACAGCCCGCTTACTTCGGGGTTGGGCAGGTTGTTTGACGGAGTCGCGGCGATGCTGGGCTTGCGCCGTCAGGTGAGCTTTGAAGGGCAGGCGGCGATGGTGCTGGAAGGACAAATAAACGATACTTCCGGCGCATCTTTTCCTTTTGCAATAAACCGTGATGATGATGAAGGATGTTTTATCCTTGATGTGTCGGCGACAATTCGATCTATAGTCGATGAAATAATTCGTGGGACAGGGAAAAGTAAAATATCCTCTTCTTTTCATTGGACACTGGCCCGCGCTTTTGCTGCAATGGCCAATAAAATAAAAGGGGAAACCGGCATCGAACGTGTTGCTTTAAGCGGCGGATGTTTTCAAAATCGAATTCTTCTGAGTAAAAGCGTGACCGAACTGGAAAATGCCGGATTTTCAGTTTATTTCCACAAACAGGTTCCGGCCAACGACGGCGGTATTGCGCTGGGACAGGCTGTTGTTGCGGCCTCATTGATAAAAAATAGAAAGGGTAAAAATGAAGTACGATAAAGTCTTACTGGAACACGGCAGCGGCGGACTTTTAAGCAATGAGTTGATCGCCGGTACCTTTCTTCCCAGCTTTAAAAATTCCTACCTGGAAAGGCTCGAAGACAGCGCGGTGCTCTCCATTGGCAGCCAGAAATTTTGTTTCACAACCGATTCTTATGTTGTCAGTCCCGTCTTTTTTCCCGGTGGAGATATCGGTTCCCTGGCGGTGCACGGCACGGTAAATGATCTGGCCGTATGCGGCGGGAAACCGCTGTTTATGAGCGCCGGATATATTCTGGAAGAGGGATTCCCTTTTGCATCGCTGGCCAAAATTGTTCAGTCCATGGCGAGTGCCGCCGCCCGTGCGGGCATTCAGATAGTAACCGGAGATACAAAGGTCGTCTCCCGGGGAGCGGTGGACGGAATTTTTATTAATACATCCGGCATTGGTCTTATTGAATATGGCGCACCTCTTTCGGTGAAAAGTATTCAGCCGGGCGATGTGGTAATTCTCAACGGTACAATCGGCGATCATGGCTCGGCCATCATGCAATCCAGAGATAACCTTGGGCTTGAAGCGGACATCATTTCCGATTCCGCTCCTCTCAATGGCCTTATTGCGGAAATCCTGCGGACCAGCCCGGAAATTCATTGTATGCGCGACGCCACCCGCGGAGGGCTGGGGGCGATTCTGGCGGAAATTGCCGCAAGCGCCGGTGTCCTCATCAACGTTTCCGAGCAGGATATTCCTGTTGGTGAAAATGTCCGCGGTATCTGTGAAATCCTGGGGCTTGATCCGCTGTTCCTGGCCAACGAAGGTAAAGTAGTCGTATTCTGCCCGGCGGCTGAAGCCGCCAAAGTTCTGGCGGTGATGAAAGAACACGAATTCGGCAGGAATTCCGCCATTATCGGCAATGTTGAGGAAAGCGGCAAGGGACGCGTTGTCCTGAAAACCTCCATCGGCGGGGAAAGAGTTGTTGATTTGCCCACCGGTGAACTGGTACCGCGCATCTGCTGAAATTCACGATAAAACTTTTCTAAAGTTGTTCCAAAGATTATTCTGTTTGAGCGGCGGGCCGCCAGGAAACATTACTTTTTTTATTGTATTATCCGGAAGTTGTTGATGAGGACTGAATTTAAAGGTTGTTAATATCAATCAAGGAGATTAATATTAAATAAAAAATACTGACATTGTTGTTTGCTCAATCACTGAAAGTTGGGAATTAACGGCGCACCTGCTTTTGATTATAAGACGGGAGAAGTAATGCGTAAGGTTTTTCTTTTCTCCATGCTCCTTTTGCTGGGACTTGCGGGGTCACAGTGGTTGCCCGGCTCCATTGGTGAGGCATATTCAGTTGTCGGTGATTTTGTCCGTTTCCTTACAATGGCAGCGCTTTCATTCATCATGATTCGCGTAGGCTACGAATTTAACATTGATAAGTCCCGGCTCTCCAAATACGGTTGGGATTATGTCGTTGCCTTTACTGCAGCAAGCCTGCCGTGGATATTTGTCGCTCTATATTTTGTGTTTATTTTACTGCCGCCGGGCACCTGGGAAACAGCGGCCGCATGGAAAGAGACGTTGCTTGCGGGACGTTTTGCAGCACCGACTTCGGCAGGGGTACTGTTTTCGATGTTCGCAGCCGCCGGCTTGAGCGCAACCTGGTTGTTTCATAAAGCCAGAATTCTGGCCATCTTCGATGATCTCGACACCGTTTTGCTAATGATTCCGCTGAAAATGCTAATGGTCGGTCTGGCCTGGCAATTGGGAATGATTATGTTCATGATAGTGGCGATGCTTTCTGTGGCCTATGTATTCCTGCATAAATTTCGTATTCCCGTCACCTGGCCGTGGGTGCTTTTTTATGCTTTGATCATAACCGGTGCCAGTGAATTGATTTATTATGGCTCCAAAATTACCGATGAATCGGTTCCTGTTCATGTAGAAGTTCTTTTGCCGGCGTTTGTTCTTGGCTGCGTAATCGCCTATCCGAAGCGTCATGCCGACGCAGCAGAGTCGCTTGATACAAAAGAAGATTATGAGATTATTAATACAGCGGCGGAGCGGCGGGTTTCCACTATCGTTGCCGCAGCTTTCATGCTTCTTGTTGGTTTGTCGATGCCGATGATTCCGAATGTGCGTTCAACAAGTGTTGAGCAGCCGGCTTCGAGATCGCTGGAATCTACTTTGCGCGGCGCCGGCGTTCCCGCTTCGGAAAATGCTGCGGGTGATATTGGGAGTACCCAGCAAATCGGACGGATAAGCGCCGCCCAGCCGCCGATGGGCTGGAAGCAGATAATCCTGCACGTGATTCTTATTACCTTTCTCGCTAATCTGGGCAAGATGTTTCCGGCTTTTTGTTACCGGCGGGAGGCGCACTGGCGCGAACGACTTGCCGTCGCCATCGGGATGTGGCCGCGTGGAGAGGTTGGAGCGGGAGTATTGGTGCTGTCGGTAAGTTATGGTATTGGCGGGCCTCTGGTGACGGTAGCCATGCTCAGCCTGGCGCTCAATCTGCTGCTGTCCGGGGTATTTATCCTGATGGCAAAGCAACTGACAAATGTGTTGCCGGAATATGGCTAGGGCTTGCGGTGTAGCGTCAGGCAAACAGCGCTGCAATGCTCTAATTAGTTAATAATTGAATTATATTCGATTGTTGTCTCGGGAAGCCATGAATGAATATCTTTCTTTGATCCTGGGCGTTGTGTGCGCCGGAATCGGCGGCGAACTTTTTGTTCGCGGCACTGTCGGTCTAGGCCATTGGCTGCGCATCTCTCCGGGCATCATTGGCGCAACCTTCGCCGCCTTAGCTACGTCGAGCCCGGAGTTGTCGGTTTCCGTGAATGCCGCCCTGGCGGGAACCCCGCAAATCGGGCTTGGTGACGCCCTCGGCAGTAATGTTGTAAATGTTGTCCTGATCCTTGCCCTGGCGTTGGTGATATCCGGCATTCAGACTACCCGTGACAGCGTAAAGCGGGATTTTTCAGTGGCGTTACTGGTCCCTGTGATCACGGGAGTTCTGCTCCTGGACGGCAAACTTTCCAGAGTCGACGGTTTTCTGATGTTGGGCACGTTTGTTGTCTGGCTTATTGCCGCCGTTATCGAGGCGCGAAAACAACAAAGCGCCGCAGACGATGTTTTCGGTGAACATCGATGGTGGTTGATTATTCTCTCCTGTATTTTTGGTCTTGCATTCCTGGTTCTTGCGGGAAATCTCATTGTGTCGGGGGCGGAAAAGCTTGCGATATCCTTCGGCGTAGATAACTTTGTTATCGGGGCGACCATCGTCGCCGTTGGCACATCCGTGCCGGAACTTGCAACAACCGTGATTGCCCGGCTCAGAGGCCACGATGAATTAAGCCTGGGGACCATTCTCGGCAGCAACATCTTTAACGGCATTTTTATCATTGCCGTGCTCGCTATAATCCACCCCGTAACCGTTGCCTGGAGTGAGGTGGCTATTGCGCTGGTCTTTGGTTTTGTGGCTTTGGTTTTCACATATCCGAACCGTCTCGGCTTCATCGAAAGAAGGCGGGGTGTTTTGCTCCTGGTGCTTTATGCGGCTTACCTCACCGCTATCCTGCAACGGTAGGCAGGCTGAAAACACCGCTGCTGTATCCTGGAATAAACGGTATTGGTTAATGTAAGTTGCGGATGCGCAAAAAATTGCAAGGCAACATTTTCCGGTGATCCCGTCAAAAGGATGCCGGAGGGAGGTTACGCCGGGATTTTTGTTCGGAGAAAGATAAACAACAAACAAGAAAAGGTGGATGACTATGCCGGAATTTGGATCACCTTTTTCAGGGTTGGCGAAGGACAGAAAGTTAACGAATGAAGAGCTCGTCAGGGCAATACGCTTCATGATCGCGGCTGAGTATGAAGCAATCCAGTTGTACATGCAGCTTGCCGAGTCAACAGACAACGAGCTCGCCATTGAGGTCCTGAAAGATATCGCCGATGAGGAGCGGGTGCACGCGGGAGAGTTTCTCCGGCTTCTTCATGAATTGGCCCCGGATGAAGAAAAGTTCTATTCCGAGGGAGCAAAGGAAGTTGAAGAAGAGATCGAAAAAATGAAGTAGGTTTGCCTGCCGGACATCCATGGTGCTGCTGCCGGCTCCGCCAACGGGCCGGCAGCAGCACAAAAACAAGCGGCTGCGTTGTCAACTTTTTGATTTCCGCGCCGTCAAAGTCTGTAAAGCAGGAAACAGTGGATTATGAAAACTTTAGTATGGCTTCCAGCTCTTCTACCGGGTGCAGATGGATGGTTGATTGTATTAAAGAACCGCTTTTGGGACTGGATTCGATGACAAAGTCGTCGGAAACCTTTTTGGTGTTCGCCAGCCCCATGCCGGCGCCGAATCCCATCGAACGAATCCAGTCGCTGGCCGTTGAATAACCGGGCTGGAGGGCCAGGTTGATGTCTTCGATTCCCGGTCCTTTGTCTCTGGCGGTGATAACAATATCTTTTTCATCAATTTCAAACGTGAGGATGCCGCCTTCGGAATGGATCGCGATATTGATTTCCAACTCATAGGCGGCGACGGAAGCCTTCCGGATGGTCTGCCGCGGCGCGTTGATGTTTTTTAGAATTTTTTTCAATTCAAACGACGCGCGGCCGGCGTTTTCAAAGTCGAATTTCTTGACGATAAATTCCCGTTTGATTCTGTTGAGCTGATCGGCGGGCTCGGCGTTGATCATTTTCTCCAGTTCAATGATTTCATTGTTTAATTCGCGCAGCAGCGCCAGCAGAATATCGCGGCTGGAAAGGATGCCGGAAAGGCGCTTATCCTTGTCGACCACCGGAAACCGATGGTAGGAGTACTTGTCAAAGAAGGGAATGGCGTAGGAAAGGGGCATATCATCTTCAAGGATGATGAGGGATTTCGCCATGTGCTTTTCCGCTAAATCATCAATATAGGATTTGTCGAGGGCAGTAATAATATCCCGCAAACTGATCATGCCGACCAGCAGGTCGTCGTCGAGGATGGGCACGGCGGAGATGCCTTTCACCCGCATCATGTTTTGAATATGACGGAGAGAATCGGTCTTCCGGGCCGTGAATACCTGCTTTTTGGAGGCATCTTTTACCTTGAGGCGCAGGATGACTTCCTGGATGGTAGTGGGTGTTTCATTTCCGGGGAATGGTAACATAACAGATTACTTCTCTTCTTCATTAAAGAGTGGCGCCAGATGAAAGCACGTTTCGAAAATGGGGAATTCGGTGCAGATGAGAGATATATCCAGTTTACGGGCGAGATCAAGCATGTCCTGGGGAACAGGTTTTCCGCCGGCGATCATGATGGCATGGGCGCCGATCATGTCTGCTGTGCGTACGACCTGGACGGTGTTTAGGTTGCTGAGCAGGAGAATGTCCTCTTCATCCGTCGTCAGAATATCGCTCATCAAACTGGACGCTACAACCCATTTTACAAACTTTTTATTTCCCTGATGCAGAAATTTTCCCTTCACACTGGAAGCAACTTCACTGATAAGAACTTCCGGACGCATCTTATTTCACACTTTCTATGTTTGACCAAGAATGTCAGCTGCGATGTTAGGAAAAAGAATAAACCCACGCTTCAATGCTTCTGCTCTCTAAAATAACGTTCAAGTGCTTACCATATATTTTCCTCCAGGTCAAATAACATAAAAAAGAAAAGGACTATTGATGTGGAATCAACAGCCCTTTTCTTTTCTTCAACATGTTAAGAGATTGCCTCGCTGCAATGGCCTTGTCTTGCTATCGCTAGGAATCCTTTTCAAGCCTAGCCCTTGAAGTTTCTTCTCGTCCCTACGAGGCCCAACATGCCTAATCCAAGAAGGAGCAGCGTAGCGGGTTCGGGGGAAGGATTAGGTCCTGGAGGAAGATCACCCGTATTGCCGTAAATGGATACGTGGGAGATGGCACCATTGCTTGGCCAAAAGCCTATAATATCAAGTTGTTCTATACCGTTCCAAGCATAATTAGTGAATGCCGTTGTTACATTTAACAAATTAAAAATGTACCAGTAAGGACTATTATTGCCGTCCTTGACAAGAAGGTAAAGAGGATCAAAACCGGTAATAACGTCAGTGGCATCCACGTACGTTATTATTGCATCCGCTGGATCGGTAGAAGTGTTATAGAATGCAGTTGTGTAAGATGATGCATAGTCTCCCTCTTCGGTAGCTGGGTCCCGATCCTGTTTGTACAATAAGGATAGGGACCCACTAAAACCAACTGCAGCAGCGACCTCTGCGGCTTTTAGGTTATCGTTTGCTGTTCCTGTCCACGCAGGCGTGGTTGACGGCGTAATCATCAGCGCGCTGGCACTTAATGTCAGTCCGAGAAACATAAATGCCGTGCATAAAACCAAGAGCAATATTTTATTCTTTCTCATAATCATCTACTCCTTATTAATTTATTGCTTTCGATATGGTAATTAGCAATTTGCATACCATGTGATCTATGTATATGATATATATTAATATTATGGGCGTCTGCGAAGGGATTTGTCTTTAACTTTTCCATAAAATGTAAAGTATTTCGACATTCGTTTGTAGGATCTGCCGACCGACAGGGGAGACGCTTGGCAACATATCGATACCACCAAATATTGCGGGGTGGTTATTTATTGTTTATTTACGAATATTTACTGGTATCTGCCGGCAAGATTTCCGCCCTTGGTTCGCAGAAATTAATTTACAACCACTATATCCGAATGGCTGGACAAAAGAATATGTGTAAAAAATCCTTACAATTCAAGGTGTGTCCAGCCAGGAATCGTAAGGATAATTCAATAATATCAATAGTATAATAAGATACAATGGCCTTCCCGGCGCCGAACCTGATCAATTTTCTCTTTTATCAACAACAGGTTACTTTTTAAACTTTCTCCGCGATCCCCACAGACTGATCAATCCCAGGGCGAGCAGGAGTATCGCGGAGGGTTCATGAACGGGAACGCCGGCCGGTTTAACTTTTTTCACTCTGGCAGGTTTGACTGGTACCACGGCAACGGAAGATGTGGCGGATACTACTTCAACCGGTTCAATAACCGGCACAGAATTTAATTTATTGTCATACCAGGCAAGGAAGTCCTTATAATAATAGTCTAAAGTGCCTCCGTTCAACGTGTGCATTATCCCGCCGGTGTTAATCAGTTTTGTTACCGGGTCTACAGCGCCCCCGGAGTATTCGTCCCACTCTCCGATCATGTGGCCGTATTCGTGAGCAGCCACTTCTTCCTGATAGGCATCACCCCAGCCGCCGGCTCCTATAGTGTACCAGTTAAGCATATTCCATCTGCCGGTGCTGTTCGTTACATTGACAGAGTAGTCATAACCGGTCGTCACCCAGTCCACATTGAAGGATATCGGTACGTTGAATCTGCTGGTTGACCAGATGCCTTCTATTCCCG
>DAOQVG010000002.1:0-22172 GCA_035341435.1 Smithellaceae bacterium | reverse complement strand
ACGGCATTGTGGACACTCCCGCCTTCATGCCTGTGGGCACCCAGGCGACGGTTAAATCGCTGACTCCGGAGCAAATTCGAGCCTGCGGAGCTCAAATAATTTTAGGCAATACATATCATTTATACTTGCGTCCCGGCCATGAAACGATCAAAAAAATGGGGGGGCTCCATACGTTCATGAACTGGCCCGGACCCATTCTCACCGACAGCGGCGGTTTTCAGGTTTACAGTCTGGGGAAATTAAGAAAAATTACGGATGACGGGGTGATTTTCCAATCGCACATTGACGGCTCCAAACA
This sequence comes from Smithellaceae bacterium, assembly GCA_035341435.1. GTDB lineage: Bacteria > Desulfobacterota > Syntrophia > Syntrophales > Smithellaceae > MVRV01. The sequence continues at coordinate 21,874 of DAOQVG010000002.1, read as the reverse complement.
TCTTTTGACGCCAAAGAAAGCTTTGGAAATTCAGGAAGCTCTCGGTTCCGATATCATGATGTGCCTCGATGAATGCACGCCCTACCCGGCCACATACGCCCAGACGCAAAAATCACTGGCTTTAACCACGCAATGGGCAAAACTATGCAAAGAAGCCAAAACTGATTCTCATCAGGCGCTCTTCGGCATCGTTCAGGGTGGAACCTATCTGGACCTGCGCCGGCGGGCGGTGGAAGAAATTCTCCCCCTCAACTTTGACGGTTACGCTTTGGGCGGTGTAAGCGTCGGTGAACCCAAAGAGATAATGTATGCCATTGCAGAAACTGCCACTCCTCTGCTGCCGGAAGACAAACCCCGCTATCTCATGGGCGTCGGTACCCCGGATGATATCGTCTACGGCGTCTCCTGCGGCATTGACATGTTTGACTGTGTTATGCCCACGCGCTCGGCCCGCCACGGATTATTGTTTACAAATTCAGAAAAGATTGTTATAAAAAACGCCCGTTTTCGGGAAGATGATGCTCCGATTGACGAAACATGCGACTGTTACACATGTAGAAATTTTTCCCGGGCTTATTTACGGCATCTCTACATTGCCGGCGAAATACTGGCAATGGTGTTAAATACGATTCATAATGTCCACTACTACATGCGTCTTCTGGAACAAATCAGGGCAGCATTGGAAAAAGATAGTTTCACTCAATTTCAAAACACGTTTATGAAGAAAGAAGGAGGAGTTTAAATTGACGTCTTTAGCTTATGCAATGGGCAGTAATCCGAATGCAACCGGCGTAGCAGGCGGCGGTGATTGGGGTTTTATCCTTACTATGGTAATTATCTTTGGTATTTTCTATTTTCTTATCATCCGGCCGCAACAGAAGAAGCAGAAAGAATTAAAAGCAATGATCGATAATCTGGCCTATGGCGACACGGTAATTACCACGGGCGGGATCTACGGCAAGGTAAGCGGCATCGCTGATGCCGTAATCACGCTGGAAATTGCCGATAAAGTCAAAATCAAAGTCACCCGCAGTGCTATTGGAGCCGTTACACAAAAAGCGGGGGCTCCGGCGTCCAAGGAATAAATCAGAAAGGAACAATTAATGATAAAATCTTTGAAAATCAGGCTAGCGATAACGGCTGTTGTTTGTCTTGCTGCGCTCTACTTTTTGGTGCCGACTTTCTTTACCCAGATTCCTTCCCCCTGGAACGAATATTTCCCCAAAGAAAAAATTCATCTCGGTCTTGATTTGCAGGGTGGAATGCATCTGGTGCTGGAAGTTGACGCCGATAAGGCTTTGGAATCCATGGTCGAAAGAATGTCGGTGGATCTGAAGGAATCACTCATGGCCGACAAAGTTCGTTTCCGGAGAGTAGAACGAGTCAAAGGTGCTGTTATTTCTCTGGAACTGACCGAGGCAGCGGGCAAGACTGCTTTGGAAAAAATTCTCAATGAACAATACCCCGACCTGGAAATCGCCTCATCGTCAACGCGCGAGGGCGGCATGCTGGTCGATCTGAAAATAAAAGATAAAAGAGCTGTTGAACTCAAAAAGCTGACGATTGAGCACAGTCTGGAAACAATTCGCAACAGGGTCGATCAGTTCGGCGTCGCCGAACCGGAAATAATTCCGGAAGGAGACAATCGCATTCTGATTCAACTGCCGGGCATCAAGGACCCGGAAAGGGCAAAAAACCTCATCGGTAAAACAGCCCTGCTCGAGTTTAAAATCGTTGATGACGAAGCCTCGCTCGAGGAAGCTCTGCGGGGCAACATTCCGGAAGGAGACGTAATCGCCTACGGTACACGCACCGACAGGTCAACCGGCCAGAGAGGAACACAGCCGTATCTTCTGAAAAACAAAGCGCTCCTGACCGGCGCCTCCCTGGAAACGGCCAAAGTGCAAATTTCCGACCGCTATGGGGAACCAAACGTTTCGCTAAAATTCAATTCCCAGGGCGCGGCTGATTTTGAACGGATCACCGGAGAAAATGTACGCCGGCGTCTGGCCATTGTTCTGGACGGCGTCGTACACAGCGCACCGGTTATTCAGGAGAAAATCTCCGGCGGACAGGCGCAAATCACCGGTACCTTCACCATGGACGAAGCGCGTGACTTAGCCATCGTTTTGCGCGCCGGCGCTCTGCCGGCGCCGGTCAATATTCTGGAAGAAAGAACCGTTGGTCCTTCACTGGGCAGTGACTCGATCCAGCAGGGCATTATGGCGACGATTATCGGTTCTCTATTCGTTATTTTATTCATGATCGTCTATTACCGACTCTCCGGGGCGGTCGCCGATTTTGCTCTCATTATCCAGATATTGCTGATTCTGGCGGTGCTGGCAGCCCTGCGGGCGACGCTTACTCTGCCGGGCATCGCGGGTATGCTTCTCACCGTCGGCGTCGCCGTCGATGCGAACATTCTGATCTTTGAAAGGATCCGCGAAGAACTGCGGGCGGGAAAGACCGTTCGCCTGGCCGTCGATACGGGCTACGACAGAGCCTTTATTACCATTGTCGACACCCACATTGCCGGCATCATCGCCGCCATTATTCTGATGTTTTTCGGAACAGGCCCGATCAAGGGATTCGCGACAACCACGATTATCGGCCTTGTATTCAGTCTTTTCAGCGCCATTTTCGTAACCAGAGTGATTTTTGAATACTTTACCTGGAACTACAATATTAAGAAGTTGAGCATTTAAAATTTCAAGCACGGGCAGGAGATATAGAGTATGAGCATGGAGTTGATAAAACCGGGCATCAACATAGATTTTGTCGGAAAAATGAAGTATGCGATGGCGTTTTCCGCCATTTTAATTATCATCGGCATCGGGGCCGTTATCTTTCACGGCGGCTTTAATCTCGGCATCGATTTTGCGGGCGGGTCGATCATTCAAGTCAAATTTTCGAAAAACGTTTCCGCCGATCAGATTCGGGAATCCTTCAAATCAACAAAACTCGAAAACAGCATGATTCAGCAGTTCGGCGTCAACGAATTTTTGATCCGGACGCACGAAACCTTCTCCGATCAAAAGATGCTGGCCGTCAATGTGGAACAACCGCTGGGTGCAGCTTTCGGTAAAGATTTTGAAATCCGGCGCGTGGAAGTAGTCGGCGCCAAAGTCAGCTCCGATTTCCGGAGCAAGGCTATTATTGCTATTATTCTTTCCTGGCTGGCCATCCTGATTTATGTCACTTGGCGCTTTGAGTTTCGCTACGCAATGGGAGGCATCCTTGCTCTGGTTCATGACACATTGATCGTTATCGGCGCAGTTTCCATTTTGAACATGGAGTTCACGATCAACATTCTCGCCGCCCTTGTCTTTGTTATCGGGTTTTCCATCAACGACACTATTGTTACCCTGGACAGAATCCGGGAAATCGTCAAAAGAAACCCCAAACAGAAACTGGGCGACATCATTAACCTGGCCATCAATGAGACTCTCAGCAGAACCATCTTAACCTCGCTGACCGTTTTTCTCACCCTTTTGGCCTTGTACATTTTCGGCGGCGCAGTTATCCGGGATTTTACCTTCGCCCTGCTCGTCGGCACAATTGTCGGCACCTATTCGACGATCTACATAGCCTGCACCAGCGTTCTGCTTTTTGAGAAGATGCGGTTGCCCAAAATGGCGAGGAAAAAGTAAATTGTCACCGTTGGCCTCAGCCGGCTTCACCGTTTTTATTTTACTGTTGTTTGCCGGCATGTATTTGTCTCTGGTTGGTTTACCGGGCACAGTGGTCATCTTTGCCGATGTGCTGGCGTACGCCGCCTTTACCGGTTTTGACCGTGTAGGCATTAAAATCCTGTTATTTCTTCTGTTTTTTTCTATAATAGCAGAAGTAATAGATGTCTTTCTGGGCATGACCGGTGCGTTGACGCCCATACCTTCAAAAAATATGTTTTTTGCGTCGATGAGTGGAGCCGTGGTCGGCATGTGCATTTTAACCCCGGTTTTATACGGCCTGGGCACTTTTGGAGGATTTTTTTTAGGCTGCCTGATCGGAATTCTTTTTGCGGAATTTCTCCGGCAGTCGGAACTGGAAGCTCCATTCAAGGCATCCACCCGTGCTATTTTTATTATGATTGGAGGAAAGATGGCCAAGGGATCAGTTGCGCTGGTGATGATTCTTCTCTCCTTAGCCAATATTTATTCATAGAAAGATGGACATGGAAAAAGATAACACGAAAACACGAACAAAATCAAAGATACAGGAATATGTAGAAGCTATAATTATCGCTATTCTGATAGCTTTGTTTCTCCGCACCTTCGTTATCCAGGCCTTTAAGATACCTTCGCGGTCGATGGTTCCGACACTGCTGGTCGGAGATCACCTGCTCGTCAACAAATTCATTTACGGGGTGAAAGTTCCCTTTCTAAGAAAAACTCTCATTCCTGTCACCGATCCGGAAAGAGGAGATATCATCGTCTTCATTTATCCCAAGGACCGCTCCAAGGATTTTATCAAACGGGTCATCGGTGTCGGCGGCGATACCATTGAAATAAAAAACAAAAAAATATTTCTCAACGGCAGGGAATATACCGACTCACACGGAATATACAGTGATAATGTTATTTATCCCGGCTCCATCCAGCCGCGCGACAATTTCGGTCCGGTTACCGTCCCGCAGGGGGAGCTCTTTGTTATGGGTGACAACCGTGATGAGAGCGCGGACAGCCGCTACTGGGGTTTTGTCGATTTGCAGGATGTTGAAGGTAAAGCCCTGATTATTTACTGGTCGTGGAACCGTGAAGAAACCAATGTGCGCTGGGGAAGATTGTTTAACCTGCTGCGGTAGATCAATTCATACAGGCTGATCAAAAAGGTTCAGATGCAAGGCATCGCAAAAACCGATTCGCGAAGCGTATATAGAAATACGTTGAGCGATAAGGTTTGCGGCGTAACGCCGCAGATGAGCCTTTTTCAACAGCCTGTTAGAAGGCCGATATCACCATCGCCACCGACAGGCCGTTGAGGATAACGACCGTCGCCCACGATATGATGTTCATCAATACGCCGTTAACGTATTTTCCCATGATGCGCTTATCATTGATTAAAAGCAGCATGAAAATTAAAACAAACGGCAGCAGCAGTCCGTTGATGACCTGGGAATAATACATGATGGCAATCAGCGGCACATTCGGCAGCAGAATGATTCCCGCACCCAGAAAAATCATCAGGGAATATAAGCCGTAAAACTGCGGCGCCTCCACAAACTTGGTGTTCAGGCTCGATTCCCAGCCAAATGCCTCACAAATCGTATAAGCCGTCGACAGCGGTAAAATTGAAGCCGCAAATAAAGAAGCGTTTAACAAACCAAAGGCGAACAGCAAACTGGCGTAGGAACCGGCCAGCGGAGCCAGCGCCAGGGCCGCATCCTTGGCGGTTTCAATCTTCAGACCGTTGTGAAATAATGTCACGGCGCAAAGCATGATAATAAAAAACGCCACCACATTAACGGTGATCGAACCGAAAATGACGTCCATCCGCGCATACTTATAACTTTCAGCCTTCAGGCCTTTGTCGACAATGGACGACTGCAGATAAAACTGCATCCACGGGGCGATGGTGGTTCCGATGATGCCGATGGCCATCGTCAGCATGCCGGAATCAAAATTCATGGTCGGCGTAAGCGACGCCGCTCTTATTTCCGACCAGTTGGGTTGGACCAGGAATCCCGATACGATATAAGAAAGATAGAATATGCAAGCCAGCAAAAAGGCTTTTTCCACCGATTTATAGCTTCCTTTTACCACCAGCCACCAGACGAAGAACGCGCCGAAAGGCACGGAGACATATTTACTGACGCCGAATATTTCCATGCTGGCGGCGACACCGGCGAATTCGCAAAGGGTATTTCCCAGGTTGGCCAGCAGCAGAATTATCATCAGATAAAATGTGATTTTTGCACCGAAACGCTCCCGGATCAGATCGGAAAGGCCTTTGCCGGAGACGACTCCCATCCGGGCGCACATTTCCTGAATGACGATTAAGGCCACGGTTACGGGAATAAGAATCCAAATCAAACTAAAGCCGTAATGGGCCCCGGCCAGAGAATAAGTTGTAATACCGCCGGCGTCGTTATCTACATTGGAAGTAATAACGCCGGGACCGATAAGCGCAAAAAACAACCCCAGTTTCCAAAGGCCGGTTTGCAGCAATTTTTTCCAAAGCTGTTCGATTTTATCCATTTTTTTCCCGACTGCGTTCTCATTTTATACCATTTCGATTTCAAAGGATAACGCGGCGGCAAGGAGGAGGCTCCGCAGGCGTATTTCAAATACGTCGAGGAAGCCGACGACGCTGCCAACAAAGTTAGCCAAAGAAAGCGAATTGGTATTACTTCCCTAAATGCGGCGCTACTACATCCAGCAGATTTCTAAACATTACTGTTCCCTGCATCTTATCATCGTCGTCGACAACCGGTATCGCCGGCAAACCATATTTGGCGAAATGATCAGCGATGGTATCATCTTTATCATCAAGTTTTAGTGAAATAATCCGCTCATCCATGATTTCCTCGAGTGTCGTCCTGGAATCAGCAAGAATCAGATCACGCAATGTCACGACTCCCAGCAGGTGCTCCTGTTCATCGGTGATGTAAACGTAATAAACTATATCAACATCGGCCGCTTCCGTACGCAGTATCTCCATCACCTCACCTACGGTCATCTGCGGGCGGAAACTTACGTAAGACGTGGTCATCATACCACCGGCTTCTCTTTCCGGATGCGCCAGAAGTTCCTTGACGTCTTCGGCAATGTCCTGCTCCATCTCATTTAAGATTCCCTCCGCCTTGGCTTTGGGCAAATCACCCAACAGGTCCGCAGCTTCGGAAAGCGACATTTCTTCTATAATATCGGAAGCCTCTTCCGAATCGAGATCATTGATCAGGCTCACCTGAATTTTGGGATCAGTCTCTTCCAGTGTTTCCGCCGCCGTCTCCACGTCAAGGGACTGGAACACGGCTTTGCGCTGCTTGATATCCAGATCTTCAAGAATATCGGCAAGATCCGCCGGATGAATTTGACTGAGCCTGTTCTGAGTAATGCTCAGCTGCAAACGATCAGGCGAAAGCAGCGGCTGCACCAGTTTCCAGGAGATAAACTGATCGGGCAACTGATAATCAAAAAGCCCCTGGAATATGAAATCCATCGCTTTTGTTATGCCTATCCGGCGAATCAAACCGCGAAAACCGACGTCCACGTGAACCAGGTGTAATCCGGTCATTATTTCCAAAAACTGGAGATCATTTACCCGCCGTATTTTCGCTCCGTCGGTATCGACAATCTGCTTATCCAACAGATCATCCCGCAGTAAAAGCTCATTCGCCCCTAAATTTAATTCCATCAATTTATCTGCTGAACCGGGGGCGACAATTATATTTTCCTCCACCTCGACAACATTTTCCCAGGACAGAAAAAGAGGTTTTTCCTTCTGGGCGGAACCAAGGGTTAAACCGGTCGCCAAGGGATAAGGCTCTAAAAATTCGGCAGTTATATCGAAAACACGGCCAAGCTCTTTGCCCGTTTGTTCAATAATTTTTTTCCCCAGGAGCTCACTTAGAAACAGAAATACCTGGGGCTCGCCGCTTATTGCCATATTCCCGGCCTCCTCTTCGTCATTCGGCCCTATATCATTATTCATTTTTAAACAAAAGTACTTTTGATTTTTTTGCCTTGACTCCGGTGATGCTTCGTTGTATGAAAACGCCAGTTTTACGCCTTTAAAGTTAATCCGGTGAGATTGAAAAGGGAACTGATCATGAAAGAATCTTCCAAAAAGTTGACAAGCCTTTCTCCGTTAAGGGGGAAGGCTTTTTTTTTGCGCATTATTCCTGTTGAAATTGGCCCGTTGAAATTGTCTTTAATCTAATCGGCTTATGGAGATTGGAGGAAACAACCGCCTATGGTAGAAAACAAAAACGCTAAAGTAGTTATGGACAGGGAGGTTATCGACCGGTCTCTGACCCGGATCGCCTACGAAATTCTGGAAAAGAATAAAGGCACGGGTAACCTCGTTTTAGTCGGCATTCGAACCGGCGGAATTTATCTTGCACAGAGACTGCAGAAAATAATCTCCAGCATCGAGGGGGTGGAAATCCCGTTGGGCGTTTTGGATATCACCCTCTACCGCGATGACATCTCCATCTCCAAGAAAAAGCCGAGCCTGGGAAAGACGCAGATTCCTTTTTCTCTTGACGGTAAGAAAGTCGTCCTTGTTGATGATGTGCTGTTTACCGGCCGAACCATCCGCGCCGCGATGGACGCCTTGATCGACTTCGGACGCCCCAAAATGATTCAACTGGCTGTTTTGATTGACCGCGGCCATCGTGAACTACCGATTCGAGCCGATTTTGTCGGGAAAAACCTCCCCTCCTCCCTGTGGGAAGATGTCGCCGTTCATCTGGTGGAAAAAAGTGGTATTGATGAAGTTGTTATTGAAGAGGATACTTAGAATAAATGTTTAAGGCTTTTTTATGAAATTTGAAAGAAAAGATATACTGGGCATTAAGGATCTTGCAGTTGAAGAAATAGAGCATATTCTGGAAACAGCCGAATCCTTTTTAGAAATTTCTACCCGTGAAATCAAGAAGGTACCGACGCTGCGCGGCAAGACCGTCATTAACCTGTTTTTTGAGGCCAGCACCCGAACGAGGACATCCTTTGAAATTGCCGGAAAAAGACTGAGCGCCGATACTGTGAATATTTCCGCCTCCACCAGCTCCGTCGTCAAGGGAGAAACTCTCATTGATACGGCGCGCAATCTGGAAGCCATGAACCCCGATGTGATAGTCATCCGGCACAGCGCCGCCGGCGCCCCGCATCTGCTGGCAACACTGGTCAAACAATCCATCATCAACGCCGGCGACGGCTCTCATGAACATCCCACCCAGGCGCTGCTCGATATGATGACGATCAAAGAAAAAAAGGGAGGCTTTGCCGGGTTAAAGGTAGCCATCGTCGGCGATATCGCGCACAGCCGCGTCGCCCGTTCCAATATTTACGGTTTGACTAAAATGGGCGCCGAGGTTGTTCTGGCTGGTCCGGCGACAATGATGCCCCGCGACGTTCAACAAATGGGCGTCAAAACGTATACTCAACTGGAAGAAGCCATCGGCGGCGCCGATGTCGTCATGATGCTGCGCATTCAACTCGAACGCCAGAAGCAGAATATCTTCCCGTCGCTGCGGGAATATTCCCGGCATTACTGTCTGAACAGCCGCAACATCAAGCTGGCCCAAAAAGATGCCATCGTCATGCATCCCGGCCCTATTAACCGGGGGGTGGAAATATCACCGGACATCGCCGATGACCTTTCCCGCTCGGTAATTCTCGATCAGGTAAATAAAGGCGTGGCGGTCCGAATGGCCCTGCTTTATTTACTCTCTGGAGGCAACGAATGAAGTTACTTTTAACCGGAGCCAGGATAATCGATCCTGCTCAGAAGATAGATGGAATTTCCGATATCCTGCTCGAAGGCGGGAAAATCACCAAAATCGGCGCTGATCTTCTTCAGCCGGAAAATTCCCGGGATGCAGAAATCATTGAACTTGCCGGAATGATTGTTACTCCCGGCCTGATCGACATGCACACCCACCTGCGCGAACCGGGACAGGAATACAAAGAAACCATCGCCACCGGAACAAGAGCGGCCGTGGCCGGCGGTTTTACATCGATCGCCTGCATGCCGAATACCGATCCCGTCAATGACAACCGATCAATTACCGAATTTATCAAAAGAAAAGCTATGGAGGCCAATCTCGCCAATGTTTACCCGATCGGCAATATCAGCCGAAATTGTGCGGGTCAGCAGTTAACGGAATTCTGGGATCTGAAGGAGGCGGGAGTGGTGGCCCTTTCCGACGACGGCAAGCCGGTTATGGACGCCGCCCTGATGCGTCACGCCCTGGAATATGCTTCGTCACTCGACCTGCCCGTCATCCCCCATTGTGAAGACATTCATCTTTCCGCCGGCGGCCTGATGAACGAAGGGTATTATTCCACGATACTGGGATTGCGCGGCATCCCGTCAATCGCCGAAGAAGTGATGACGGCCCGTGACATTTTGATTGCCGAATATACTAAGTCTCACGTACACATCGCCCACGTCAGCACGCGGGGTTCCGTCCGGATCATTCGCGAAGCCAAAAAGAAGGGCGTAAAAGTGACCGCGGAAACCGCCCCGCACTATTTCACCCTGACCGATGAAGCGCTGCAAACATACAGCACCAACCTGAAAGTCAATCCACCGCTGAGAAGCGCCGCCGATGTGGCCGCCATTAAAGAAGGATTGGCCGATGGAACTCTGGATGCGATTGTCACCGACCATGCGCCGCATGCCCGTACGGATAAAGAGCTGGAATTTGAATACGCCGCCAACGGCATCAGCGGCCTGGAAACATCGCTTGGCCTGAGCCTGCGTCTTGTCGACGAAGGTATTCTTTCTCTGCCGGAATTGATAGCCAAAATGAGCCTCAACCCCGCACGCATCCTGAAACTGCCGAAAGGCACTCTGGAAACGGGCGCGGACGCCGACATCACAGTGATTAATCCGCAATTAAACTGGATGGTGAACGTGAAAACTTTTTGCTCGAAGGGCAAGAACTCTCCCTTTCACGGCTGGAAAATGCGGGGAAAAGCCGCTTTGACCATTGTCGGCGGAGAAATCAAATACGATGGGCGCTAGAGAAAGCCTCAAGACGACCGGATTCGTTCTGCGCACTCTTAATTACGGCGAATCAGATCTCATCGTAACCTTTTTCAGCAGTGATTTCGGCAAACTAAAAGGTATAGCCAAAGGCGCCAAGCGCAGCAAAAAGAGGTTCGCCAACGTCTTTGAACCTTTTTCTCTGACCAATATTATCTTCACCCGCAAGAGCCGCGATATGCTTGCTTTCATCGATGCCTGTGAAATCGTTGATCATTACGATTCCGTCCGGCTTGATCTGGAAAAAACTCTGATTGCTTCTTATTTTATCGATCTTACCGACCATTTCAGCCCGGAAGGGAAGAAAAACGAAAATATTTTTGAACTTCTGCAAACCTTTTTATCTTTGCTGGGCAAAGAAAAAGCATCTGATGCCCTGGTGCGTTTTTTTGAAATACGCCTGTTGAAACTCGCGGGATTTGAACCGGCTCTGGACAACTGCATCGTCTGCAAAAAACCACTGGCCAATGGCAATGCCTATTATTTTCACGCTCAGGAAGGTGGAATTAAATGCGCCCAGTGCGCCAGACCCGAGCTCTACGGCCAATCCGTTTCCGCAGGAGCCATCCGGACATTACTTCTGGGCAGGGATATGGATGTGGAAAAAATTAAATTAATCGCGCTGTCCGGTTCTCTGGCGGCGGAATCCCGCAATATTCTCGTCGGCTTTATTACGCACGTGCTCAACCGCGAGGTAAAGTCGCTCCGGGTTATGGAACAGGTCAGGAAGCTCTGCACATAATTTTCTGCGGATAAAAAAGGGAGACATGCTGTTATCTTCTCCCTTTCGTCTTCCGCAAATATTAATTACGTAATGTCAGCAGATTTCCACTAATCTGAGGTCAAAGGTTAGTTCCAGTCCAGCCAGGGGGTGGTTTGCATCAAGTGTTACATGTGTATCCGATACTTCCGTGATCATTACCGGGAATACGTTGCCGTCGTCCTGGGCGAGTTCCAGCCGCATTCCTACTTCCGGTGTGATATCTTCCGGAACATCGCTTCTGTCTATAGAAACTACCATCTCTTCTTTACGCTTGCCGTAGGCGTCATCAACCGGAATGATCACACTTTTCGTTTCTCCTACTTTCATCCCGATGATCGCTTTTTCAAAACCGGGAATCACTTCTCCGTTGCCAATGATAAACTCCAATGGTGAAACGCCGCAGTCGCACCCGTGCTCATCACATTCGGAAGAATCAAAAATGTCCCCCCCTTCAAACCGCCCGGTATAATGAACCTTTACCTTATCCCCCTTCTTTGCCTTTACCATTTATTTGTCCGCCTTTCGCTTTTTTGTTTTTTGCCTATAAACCACCTATAACAGGGTACAGCTAATTATTCCATTCAATTTATTGTAATTATCCTTCAAAACCTTTATAAGCTTTTTTGCTATTTAATCTCGTCTGAAAAAAAAAAGGAGGTCGGATTATGCAATTTTTGGTTATCGGCTACGACGGGACGGATGATCAGGCTCTCGGTCGACGAATGACGGCGAGAGAAGCTCATCTGGCCGGTGTAGTGAAAATGAAAGAGGAAGGAAAGGCGATCTTCGGCACAGCCTTACTGGATGATCAGGGTAAGATGACCGGCTCGGTCATGGTAATGGATTTTCCTTCGCGGGAAGAATTAGACACCTGGCTGGAAAACGAACCTTATGTCAGACAAAATGTCTGGCTGAGAATTGATGTTCTGCCAACCCAGGTGCCGCCTGTTTTTCTGCCGCCGGAGAAATAATAAGAACTGCACCGCAATTCATTCCCGGCTATCGGGCGAAAGGGTTCTGTCTAGAACAAGGGGTTGCAACCCCTTGTTCTGTTATTAGATTCTTCAGTTTGCCGGATTGGCACATATGCGAATATAGCAATTGCGGCACAACCTCCCCGCCGGCGGGAGACACGCAAAGCTTATGATGGTCAAAAAGTACCTGCAGTAAAGTTATTCGCGTTCCAGTATCTCCCCCAACATCAGCGCGGTTTCGCCGACTATATGGTAACACCTTTTTATTGCATCGCTGCCTTGATAAAACTCTTTCGCCTGCTGACGGTCTTTCCAATTCACGCAGGCAATATCGCGGCAGCAGATCGAACCATTCCGATTTACAATCTCGTCACGGAAGCGCCGGAACAGTTCATCGGCGATTTTCCACATCTTTACATCTTCTTTTTCGTCGCTTTTCGCCCGGCTGTAGCGCAAGCCCAACACAGCCAGGGCGCCGGCCAAAGCGCCGCACACTTCGCCGTTGCCGCATAAGCCGCCGCCGAAGGCGCCCATCGCCCGGATGACTTCGTCGTTGCCCCTTCCCAGTTTTTCCTGGCCCACCGCTGCTATTACCTGACTGCAATGAAACTTCTGCACTGCAAACATCTCTACCGCTTTTTTCCTCATTTCTTTCGGTGTCATTATCTTTCCTCCTCAGTTATTAAGACTGGTTGTCCGCGGTATCACTTTTCTCCTATCCGGAGTACTGCTTACTGCTCCAAGTGTGGATTTATTAACATAGCTATTCCATTTATCAAGGAAATAATCTCGACTGTCCATGCCCGGAGGAGCGTTCATGTTGATTAGCAGTTTTTGCCGGCTGATCTCAGCAAACAATTTCCAGAATAATTCTCATTTCTTCTTTGGAAAGAACGGCAAAACTGTTTTTACTGTCCGCCGGTAGGATGATTTTTTCAATGTCGGCCGCTTTCATCCCAAAGTGTGACAGCGACGGAAACTTCATAATCTGCGTCCATTTTTGGAGAACACATAAAAATTGTTCGCAGCAGAATAAATCATCACAGCTTTGATTCTTGATGAATAATCTTCCAATATCGGCGAAGCGTTTGCGGGCGGCAATGTTATTTCCCTCAATAATTTTTTTCACCACGAAACTCATCACAGGAAACAGAAGTTTGCCGCAGGCCACACCATGCGGAACAGCAACGAGTCCGCCCAGAGGTCCCGCCATGCCATGCACAGCGCCGAGCCCGGCATAGCTCAATGTTATCCCCGAGACCATGGCGGCGTAAGACATTTTTTCACGTAAAGAGACATCTTTGCCTTGTCCAAGAACGAGTTCGGGCAAACTTTCTGCGGCAAGGGAAAGAGCCTTCAGGGCCAGGGAATCGGTAAAAAAGTTCGCCTTCGTTGAAGTGTAAGATTCAATCAACTGGGAAAAAGCATCAAATCCGCAGGCCGCTGTAATATGCCGGGGCAATGTCAGCGTCAGTTCGGGATCAACGAGGGCGACGTCCGGCATGTAATTATCATGCCGGAGAGATCTTTTATAGCCCTCTTTCCGGTCGCATACGACGGCATTTTTTGTTGCTTCACTTCCCGTCCCGGCGGTCGTCGGAACAGCAATGAAGGGAACTTTTTTCCCGGACGGTTTTTTATTTCCGACACCTTCCAGAAAGTCTTTGACGGAGCCGGTTTCCATCAGCATGGCTGCGACCGCCTTGCCAAAGTCGATGACGCTGCCGCCGCCGATGGACACAACCACATTGACCGACATCTTCCGGCATTCCCCGGCAACGCCGTCTATCAATTCCGTTGTCGGTTCCTCCCGGACGGATACCGTATTGTATTGAATCCCCGCTGCTTCAAGCATTAAAGCAAGAGCATCCCATTGCCCGGACTTTTTCAGCGATTCGCCGCCGGTGACAATGAGTGCCTGACGACCGTATGATTGCATAACTCCAGGAAGTTCGGCGATTTTACCGGCGCCAAAAATAATCCTGGGCAGCCTGACAATATCAAAAGCACTTATCGATTCCATAGAAAATTCTCCGGCCTTGCCGCTCCGGTAATGGCGACTGTTCCTGTGAAGAATATTTTGTCGAAAATAAAAATTGCTTACATTGAATTAATACCGGTTTCCTGCCGCTCTGGTTATTATTCCGCGCAGCGAGTCTTCACGCAGTGCCTCTTTGCGCCGGACGATTACTTTAGGATGAGAATGAAAAGCCAGGTTCATCTGCTGCGCAATTTTCTCATCTTTTCGGGAAGGCAAACGAATTTCGGCGCAGGTTCGCTCCGTTCCCTGCGGAAGCGGATGATAAGGCACAAAGGTCACCGCATCAGCGCCGATATCAACGGCGGCCTCCAGCATCTTCTCTTCCCGGCAATCGGTTTCACCCGGCAGTCCGACAATAAATGAGGCAACAGTATACATACCCAGTCTGCGCATGGCCATAATGGTATCACGACAAAGAGCGACGCCGTACCCTTTGCCGATCTTTTTTCCGTATTCCTCGTCAACCGTTTCGATGCCGACCGAAATCCTGGAGATCCTCGCCGACGCCAGCGCCGGCAGTATTCTCGAATCGGCCGACAGATCGTCGATGCGCGCAGAAGCCAGGAAAAAGAGCGGCAACGGCCCCCTCTCCAGTTGAGGACAAAGTTCGAGAATTCGCGTTGCGGAAGCGGCAAAGTTATCGTCGGCGATAAGGATCATCCATGCTTTGTACTGTTCCACAAGATGCCGGACTTCCGATGAAATACGTGCCGCCGGAAAAGCTTTCCAGGTGTGGGCGTAAAAATGCGAGGTTTCACAAAATGAGCATCTGTGCGGACATCCACGGCTGGTTTCCATCAGATGAACACCATCCGCCGGTATTCCGATCAGGTCCCGTGCGGGTAGAGGAAGCTGTTCGGGTGAAACAACGTCAACGGCGGGAATATGGACAAAATCTTTTTTGTGCTTCCGGATTGTTCCGGGCACGTTGGCCTTCATGTTTTGCAGCATAGCCCGGAAGGGCTGCTCCCCCTGTCCGTAAACCACGAAATCTGCTCCTGCGGCCAGCAGCGGATAGGGATACATGGAGGCTCCGTGCCCCCCGCATACTATCGGCGGCAGAGGCCTTCCATTTTGTTTAAAAATTCGGCGCATCGAACGGATCAGGGCGCAGGCGCTCTTTACCGAAGAGGGCGACATGACCGTAATGCCGACCAGGTCATACTTTTGCGACAACATGGCGCTGGACGCCCCGTCAACAGTATGATGCGTGGCTTCAAAGATGGAAATCTTCGCCAGATCGCGTACGTATGCCGCCAACATCGCCAGGCTGAAAGCGCCGAAGTTTAATCGCGACCGCTCAGGCGGTTTAACGAGTAAAACGTTCATATTACCGAAGAGAGATCGGCCGGCAGATAGGTTAGAAGTCTGGCCGGAGCCGATCTTTGCAGTGTAGATACCAGTTTGATCACCTCCATGGCATCGATTCTGGAATAAACGCATTGGAGGGAGGCGCTTCCGGGCTCCATATTCAAGAGCCCGGTGATGGCGAAACAGGGACCGTTGCACAAAGCTCGCGCCCAGCAAATCCGGCAGGCGCTTCTTTTTGTGATACTGCGGCCCGTGGTCCGGCGGAAATGAGAAAGCGCACTTTTATCTATCGACGTGCATACCGACCCGACTGCAAAGCCGGGGAGTCCAATCATCCGGAAACACGGATACAAAAGGCCGTCGGGTCCGGCGGCGTAAAATGATCGTCCCGCTCCGCACCGGTAGATTTGAACCCCGAAACCCATTGCGCGGGGCAGCATATTGCAAAAACGGCTCAGCACCGCCCGCTTCCTCCCGCCGGCAAGATCACTGGCATACCCGGCGACAAAAGACCGATAACGCCGCAGATCCTTTTGCGTAAAGGCTGCACCTTCTTCCATACCGGCCACCGGCAGCAGCTCGATTTGAGCGGCCTGCAGAGATTCACAAAATTCAAAAACTTCTGCGGGATCGGTACCGGGTGAAAGAACGGCGGTGATGCTTAATCGCTCACCGATTGCCTCGAAAAGTCTTTTGACGGCATCAATAGCTTTATGCGAAGTGCCGCGTCCCTTTCTGTCCTTCCTGTACGCATCGTGAACGTGCGGCGGTCCGTCCAGACTCACTTTTACATGCCATGAAGGAGTTGACAGCAGCCGCAGTATCTTTTGATTGAGCAGCGTTCCGTTGGTGGTCAGGAAAAATTGGGGCGGCGCGAGCTGATATTCACCGGATAATCGCTGCGCCTCGACGGCGCATTGTTCCAGCAACGTTGCGGCCAGCAGAGGTTCACCGCTGCCGAAACGCAGTGCAGGAACGGCGTCCGCGGCGAGATTTTGATACAGGAACAGCAGCGCACGCCTGAGAACCTCCGCCGTCATCGGCTCCCTTCGGGGCATTGTCGCCGCTTCAGCACAGTATGAGCAGCGCAAATTGCATTGCCCCGATAAATCAAGCGCCAGTGAACATATTTCCCATTTTTTCGCTTTCAATCGCGGCAGGGAAAGGTCAGCGGGATTAAAATCCTTTGGTGGATGCAGGCAGGTAACGGAATCTGCATTTTCTAACATGAATCGGCCACAATCATCATATACCGGCTAAAACCAGCAGCTTCTCCGGTTCATCGGCAAACTGCCGGTAAATTCTTCGCGCCACGTCGCAGTTTTTTCGGACAATGTCGCATTCAGACTCTCCGCAAAAAGGCATCATGGCGGGGCAGCCCCCTCCGCATAAAGGAAGTGCGCTGCAATGTGCACACTTCTTTTCCCGCGGACGATTTTCAACCCAGCGGCGGCCTTTTTCGCGAAATTCACGATCATATATCGATCCCAGACTGTTGTTGGCCGTCTCCAGAAGAATACACGGCAGAACCTGCGCGTCAGGTGTAATACCGAACATAGTTATTCCCGCGCCGCAGAATCGCTGCCTGGACTCATTTTTAAGGAGCTGAAACACACGGCTGGTAAAGCGATCATCGCGGGGCGGCCTTTCCTGCCTGATATCTTCGATGATCTGCATACCCAGCTTTTCCAGATCAGCCAGATACTCTGTACGCTCCTCTTCGTTGAGCGAGTATGCCTCTGCGCCGGCAGTGCGTACCGCCTGCGATTTTATCATATCAACATCAAGGCTTTTCAGATAAGCCGCCGCTTTCGCCAGCGGCCAACCCGATCTGACCACGGCGGAGCCGCGCACCCGGCAGGAGGTCTTCTTCCGCAATTGATGGAGAAAATTCATCACCCTGGCATGGGTGGATTTTCCGGCTTTGTCTTTGCGGCATTCATCGTGTATTTCCGGGGGTCCATCGATGCTCACTACCACACCGAAATTGGCTCTGCCAAGCAACTCTATGACCTCCGGCGTCGCCGCAGCGCCGTTGGTTGTCACGGCAAAAATAAATTTGTTCTCGTCTTTTGCTAACGCCCTTTCCACCATAGCGCTCATGGCCGGAAGATTGCAAAACGGCTCGCCTCCGTAAAAATGGAGACACACCGTCTCCGCATCCGAAAATTCCTCATCGAGCACATCAACTATATGACGAGCGGCATCAACAGACATCGGTTCAATATTCTCCGCCAATCCCCGGTTGCCGACAAAACAATACGAACACTGAAGGTTACAATTCCATGTTGTTGCCACCAGCAGCTCAACCCGGGCAAGAGTTTCTCGATTATCGTCGCTTGATTCCAGAACCGCCATTACGCTTTATTTCTTACCGTCGGTGTAGCGGTTACACTGCATGCGCAAAGCAGTTCGTCGGCCATTGCACCGATCTGTGCATCGATTCCTTTCACGGTGGCCAGGATAAGCCTTACTTCCTTTGCCTGCTGTACATTGATTCTCTTCACGCCCAGAGCTTGCGCAGGTTCCGTTGCGAGAAGCTTGCGGAATTTCGGATCGGTCAACGCTTTAACAATAAATTCCCGTTGTAGTTTGTTGTCTGCCATAGAGACCTCCTTTAGACTTTTTGTGAGGAATGCCTGATCTTGATGAGGAATATAGGTAACTTCCCTTTTTATGTCAATATTTTTTGCAGCATCTAGAATTACAAAGTGCCCTTGAATCAATCAATAAGGCTACCGCTTTTCTATGCGGAGGCGCGGCCGAAAGATCGCAAAACAGATCCAATATATCCCGAATAATTCCGCAATCCAGTTGATACGCACGCCCCATATTTCCCAGCCGAGAACCGTTCCAAACTGGTGCAGGGAGATGGCCCGCAGCCCAACAAATAAAACCAAATAAACCAAGCCGAATGCGGCTATTTTTTCCTGGACGGAAAAGAATTGCAACGAACGGCGATAAAGGAAGGTGGAAAAAATCACGCTTATGACAAAAAACAAAATCATGGCTCCCACCTGAAAAATCCAGCGTTGTTCCATCCATCCGCCATGACGGGCAATTAACCGCCACATTTCCGTGACGGCGCTGAGCAGATTGTACTGTTTTATTATGCCCAAAACAATCATGGTCAGACACATGAAAGCCCAAAACAGCCAGGCTTTTTTCCCCGGCAGCAGCGCCCGTGATATCATCTTCAATAAACAAAGAGAGGCGACAAGATAATAGGAAAACACCGTAAACCATCCCATAAACGAAGGGTCGCCGATTCCCGGTTTCCATGCCCCGATGTTCATGACGAATATGGACATAAAGAATAATTCACTCTCTCTTTCGTCGGATCAAGGTGTTGGCCAATATAAACAGGATGCCCGTCATTTCGATTACATCGGTAAGTCGAAAGCTCCATTGCTCATACAATTCGAGACTGCATCCGACATGGCTTTGGGACATCGCTTCCATGATCCCGTAAAAGCACAAAATCAGCAGGCCAAGCAATGCAAGGATATTATTGCGCCAATGCCTTCTAATCAGAAACAACATCATCACTGCGAAAAGCCCGGCAATGCCGGTTAAAACAAATGCGAACACAGCCTGAACAATCCGGCGTGATTCGTACCATCCACTCTTCAGAGCAATCGGTCGCCCGATTTCGACCAGCAGGACCTGGAAATCAAGCTGTTTGTTAATACCGAAAATCGATAAAATAAAAATGACAAGCAGCCAAAAGCCCTGCTCGGCAGCAGGTTTCTTAAATCGCTGCAACATTCTCCAGTGGTATGCTGCCGCTGCGATGGATACGGCATAGAGGATGGTATTGATCAACGATGAGAGACAGACATCCCCTGACCGGGCCAGCCAGGCATTAACAATTTCTGAAAGATTAATGGATTCAGCCATAAATATAAATTTAATTAAGGGGACGGTTCTATTTTTGAGCGGCTTCTTTCCTTGGTCTGCCCTGCTTTCCGATAATTGCGCTCAGATTATATTGTTTCTGCATTTTCTGAATAAACTTATCCCCTCCATATATAACCCGGCGATCCATTACTCCCCGCATAGAGTGATTTTTTTGCAGCATTTGCTGAACAAATATCCGATATTCCTTCCTGACCGATTCACTTGTCGACAGCCCTCCGAAAACAACTGAACTGTCAACCAAATCGTCCTTTTTCCCGTAGGCGTTGGCTTTGTAACTGCTCCAGAGATAATCCTTCGGGGTTTTCACCATTCCCGCCCGCACAGGATTAAGTTCGACGTAGCTGCCACAGGCCAGCAGGTATTCATCCCTGGATATAATCATGCTTTTATATCTATCCTGCCAGAAATGGCCGGTGTACTGATATTTTTTCTTGAAATACTGGACATAGGACAGATTTATTCCCTTCATAATCTGGGAAAGATCACCTCCGTCCGCCGTAGGCTCAATGACCAAATGAACATGATTTGTCATTAAGACGTAGTGATACAGTTTATACCTGTATTTTTCTTTGTAATTGCTCAGGATGTCGATATATTTCTGAAAGTCTTCTTCGTCTTGAAATATTTCCTGCTTGTTGTTTCCACGCGTCAGGACATGATAAATAAATTTTTTGGGAGCTATTCTGGCTGTTCTTGGCATGTTTTCTTTGTATCAGTATTGCCGATGTTTGTCAAGAAAAGAGAACCGTCCCCTATTTTACTAAGAGAACCGTCCCCTATTTTAGAAGAGAATGGGACCGAAGGCTTGTCGGTGGGATAAAGCCGGGAGACAAAGAATATTGTTGAATATAGACAGGGCATTTGCTATTCTCAAATTGGAATAAACTAACGGACCGTATATTTCAACAAAAGGCATGCCTGCGGAACGGCTTCGCAACTATTTTGCACAATAGATGTGAAAATCATGAGGATTAGTGAGTACAAGAGCATTTACGACCAGGGCGGGGAAGTGATGCATTACGCTACCGGCGTCCTTGGCCGGGACGTCAAAGATTTATCCGTTTTTTCTACATAAACCAAACAAAGAGGTTAAATCCATGAGAATGATCTATATCACCGATATCCACGGCGCCTTCGAACGAGTTAAAACATTGCTAACCGAAACCGTGGCCGATGTGTACATCATTAATGGCGATCTTATCGATATCCCTTTTCACAACATGAACACGGCCATCAACTACCACGAACTGCAGTCATACTTTCATGGACTGCGCCTGCGTATGAATAAGGAAGGGATGCTCATCGAAGACTTTGTGGATGAACTGCTGGATAAACCGAATATTTCGGGGGAAGTGGAGGAAAAGGGTTTTAAATACCAGCAATACACGATCCGCGCCCGCCGGGTCCTTCAACAGAAATACAAGATGCTGGAAAATATCATCGCCGTGAAGCAGAAAACCCCTGTCCTCTGTCTGCCCGGCAACTACGATATGGATCTCAAATACACTTCCCTCCACGAGCGTGACCTCCATCTTCATAAGCGCCAGATCCAGGACATCATTATTGCCGGATACGGCGGCGCCGAGATCTGGACACCCGGCATTCCGGAACGGTACGTCGTCCGCTACCGGGGAGGCATCAGGATCGAGGATCAGAACAATGAGATGCTCAATTTTTTTACGGAGGCCACGCCCGATGTGATCGTGACGCATCACCCGGCCCACGGAATACACGATCGCGTCACCCAGTTCGGCACCACCGGCTCACCGGCCCTGCGCAGTTACTGCAATCAACACCCCGTTCTGGCCTGCCTCACCGGCCATATCCATGGCGATTGGGGCTTCCAGTACACGGAAGGAACCGTCTACCTGAATCCGTCCAACTTCGGCGAAGTGACGCTTCTTACCGGCAAAGTGTTGGAGGGCGGCTTCTTCTTCTCCCTGGAGATCGACAACCGTCAAATCCAAAAAGTCATCTTTAAAAAGCTCGTTGAAGACCGGGTGTACGATGTAGCCGATTATTTATTTAAAAATGGGCGCTGGGAGGAAAAAGTCATCGACCGCAACCGGTATGACCACTTGAAGGCCAGCGCGAATTTCGATATGAAAAGCCAGAAGTATTCCCACATCCCCGAGATCCAGCTTTATA
>DAOQVG010000001.1:0-28372 GCA_035341435.1 Smithellaceae bacterium | reverse complement strand
TCCAGACGCTGCTTAATGGACGCTATGGCTGCCATAAGGCAGCGCTGGTTGGTTTCGACCCAGTTGCCAGCGATATCAGGGGACATCTTTAATCTCCACCAGCGGACCAGGCGGATCAAAATTAACGGGGTTTCCCGCACCGTCTACGTTGATGCGGACAAAATATTTTCCTGCTTTGGGTTTAATCGATGTTTTCATGGCAAAGTTAATGGCGCCGGTTTCCGTCACAGCCGGATCGGTGATGCCGTTGTTTTCCGGGGCGGCGATCCGGTAAATCACCGGCGGTGCGGCATTGATCTCCTGATATTCATTGAGCAGGAGAAACACTCGTGAATTGCGTCCGCAGGCGGGGGACAGCCCGACCGGAATGGTTAAGGTGTAAATCGTCTTTCCATTTTCCGGCGTCCCAACCGGGGTAACCGGCCCAGCGGGAACGGCAACGGTCGGACACAAAAGAAACGCCAGGCTGTTTGATTCTACGCCCGAATGCTCCGCCGGCGGCTCGCCGATCATCAGTTTCTGGACAACCGAAATGCTGTGAATACCGGCGCGCAGGTCCGCGGGCAGTAAAATTGTGATCCGGTTATTTTCAACTTCCAGAATCTGCGCGGCGGCAATTACTTGTTCATCAATTATGACGATTGTCTTCTCGCCGCGCAGTTGTTTGCCGGTGAGAACCAGCCGTTTGCCGGCTAGAAAACGCTGACCGGGAACCAGCGGCTCGTCCACGCCGTCCTGCGACGCCAGGCCGTCGATCACGGGAAACACAACCGGCAGGGCATAAACATTCCTGGCTTTTACGGGCAGCGGCGGCGCTGGCGATTCCTTTCCTTCGATGAACACAACGGAAGCCGTATAAGCTATCGATAAAGTATAAGAATTCTGAAAAAAAACAGACCAGATTTTGGACAATTCTTCAATCGTTAAAGGCAGCGGCGTCAGTTTGATCCGTTCAATTTCCGCATCGAGATCCGATTCGTTCAAAAAACCGCTCGTCTCTATGATATGGCTGATATGCTTTGACGGCAGCTGGGGAGAGGCATGCAAAGTGCGGATAACGCTGCCCATAACCTGCTGGGGCTCCAGCTTACGCTCCTCTCCATAAAAGGAAAAGAGATAGTGCAGTTCAAGTGCGGCGCGCGGCTTCTGCTGAACGACGCCTCCAGTGCTGCGCGTCGGAATGTCGGCATTACGAAAAGCTGTATTATAGCTGACCTGATAAAGATAGACGTTGACGCCGAGTTTCGGCAGATCAGTCGCACCGGAATTAGGCCGGACAGCCGTGGCTGTGGCTTCATTCAAGGTTTCGGTAAAATCAGCTTTAATTGCTCTCTCCAGCATCTGCCGGATAGCTTCCGTTACGGTGGCTATGGCCAGATAGTTGCTCATCGGCTGCCTCCCCGTTGTTTTTTAAGATAGTCTTCCAGTGAAATTTTCGGCTGCGGTTCCTGCGGAACCGTACGTGGTTGAGATAAAGGCGCCGGCGGCATCACCGCCCGCACTTCTATGCGTCCGATGGTAACCTTGATTGTTCTTTCCGGCCGATCTTCCCGGGTAGGGAAGGCTGGCGGCATTTGGAGTCTGTTCTCTGCTGCGGTCAGCGGCCGGATTCCTGGCTGCTGTTTGAGTCCGGCACGGGAGTCATGTAATCGTTCAGAATAAGGCGCCAATGTAGAGACCGCAGTCACGGCTTCCTGGGAAGAAACTCGTTGGGCCATTCTTTCTACTTCGTCCCTGGTTGAAGGCAGAGTGTCCGTTTTTTGATTTGTACCGTCATCACCAACAGCTGACAGCTGAAGATCAGGCGCCGCCGCCTGCGGCCGTACATTATTTATAACAGTTTCCTGGTGCACTGAATCAACGGTCTCGCCGGGAAATATACGGACGGTATCTTCGTATAAAGATGTTGTTGCATCTTGGGTATCTTTAATATGCTTTTCAGAAGCTTTGTCCCGGATAAGTTTTTCCGGAGATGTTTCCTGTCCCGACAACACTTTATATGGGGCAGCGGTGGTTGCTTCCTGATCGATGCCTGTTTTTTCCAGCGAGTGATGAATTATTTCAGACCTGAAATCAGCAACTGCAGTAGAGTCCGGTGCATCCGCGAATTCCGTTGCCGGGGAAAGTCCGGGATGAACAGTCGGCGTCCCCTCCGTTTTTTCCGCCGGACGATTAATTATTTCAACTTCCGAAACATTATTTACCGTAGCGGCGGCAACATCCGGGAATTCGAAGACCGAAGAAAACCGGGGACGAATGGCCGGAGCCTGATCAGTGCTATTATCAATCAAATGCTGAAAATAATCATTCATCCGGATACCATCTCCAGGTAGGCCTGCCGTCTTGCCGGACTGAGGGCCAGTATTTCTTCTTCGCTCCATCCATAAGTGCAGGCCAGTGTATGGACGTCGCGCAGCACGCGTTTTGCCCAGGCGGAAATTTCCATCCAGAAGAAAGCGCCGATGTCAAAGGGAGAAACCCACGTGGAACTGCAGGCGGGGCAGGTCATTTCGAACTCAATATTCGACTGGGCGTCAATCGCGGCGATACGCTGGGCCACGGCATCCAATACATTGGGCGACAGTGCATCAGAAGGGATGATCTTATCGTCCCGACGCGCCTCAATGATGCACCGGTGGAGCAGCCGCCGGGCGGCAAGAGATCTGTCCCCCGCACTAACCGCCGCTGCAAGGTCGCGGCTGTCGGGCAGACGGAAGTGAACATTATAGTTTCCTGTTGACAGACTTAACAATCCATCCTCCGCTTCCGGCATGTCGACAAGAATATCATTGACCTCGAAAGACATTTCAACGGTTTCGCCGCACTTTGGACAATCGCAAACCGCCTGCAGGGAAGAGCCGAATGTTTCTGCGCGCAGTTGCAACAGCCGGACGTCGCGTTTACCGATGCTCAGTTTGGACAGCGCATCCCACGATTCTCCTTCATGGTTGGCACTCAAAAGCAGCAGGGCGCGTTCAACCGGCGTCGCCGACAACCCCTGTTCCCAAACCTCCAGCAGTCTGGCGGCTGAAAGTTGATTCATCTTTTATTCCGGTTCGGTAAAGGTCGGTTCGGCGGGCTCGCTGATGCTGTAATCGCGCTCCCAGCCTTCGTTTTCCAGTTTGATCGTCTGAATGGCCACGGCGTTGGCGTTGGCGTCAAGCTCCGGCAGAGCCTGAAACTCCGATACCCAACAGCGGTAAACCTTGTAGGCGATAGCCAGCTGTCCGGCTTCATTGTATACTTCCACAATGATGTCCTTGCGGAAATCCTTCAACGACACTTCTGCGCCCAGACCGGAACCGAAATTCCAGACCTTGTTGGCCCACTGTTCAAAATCCTTGTCGTGGGTAACTCCCCGTTCCAGCGTGATGGCCTCGTATTTCGTCCGGCCCGGCGACTTTCTCGACGAACTGGGATCACCGCCCTCTCGATGTTCCACGACTTCCGTTGTTTTCTTTAAAGCGCCCACTTTGCTGACGCCGGCGACATAACGGCCGTCCCACTTGACGCGGAATTTGAAATTCTTATATGGATCGAAACGCTGCGGATTAACGGTAAATTTAGCCATGGGTTTTTCCTCCTAACTCTGAATCTGTCCAGCCATCTGCTGGAGCTTGATAATGACGAATTCCGCGGGCTTGAGCGGCGCAAATCCCACCACGATGTTGACGATGCCGGAATTGATGTCGTTTTGCGTCGTCGTTTCCTTGTCGCACTTGACGAAATAGGCTTCTTTCGGGCTTACCCCCTGGAATGCGCCCTGGCGGAAAAGATTGTGCATGAAGGCGCCGACATTAAGGCGAATCTGCGACCAGAGCGGTTCATCGTTGGGTTCGAAAACCACCCACTGCGTGCCCCGGTAGAGGCTTTCTTCGATGTAGAGAGCAAGACGGCGGATGGGGATGTACTTCCATTCGGAAGCCATTTCATCGGCGCCGCGCAGCGTCCGTGCACCCCAGGCTACGGCTCCGTAAACAGGCAGAACGCGGATGCAGTTGACGCCCAGAGGATTCAGGGTGCCGTTTTCCAGATCGGTGAGAGTGTAGTCGACCGCCTGAACGCCGGCCAGTGTCGCATCGGTTCCCGCCGGAGCTTTCCAGACGCCGCGCGCGCTGTCTGTGCGTGCATACAAACCGGCGATTGTGCCGCAGGGCGGCTGCAGTACCTGTTTGCCGTTCTGCAGCGGATCAGCGATTTTCAGCCACGGGTAGTAAACGGCGGCGTAGTCCGTTTTCGGCAGCGCCGTGCTGCGGGCGGCATCATACATTGCGGATGGTTCTTTCTTATTGGCCGGGGCATCAATGATCATGAATGCCCGCCGCTCCTGGCAGTAGGAGCCGGCGTCCATGAGAATGCCGGGATCAGTTATGCCGGGAAGGCAAAGAAGATTGAAGATATCAACCGACTCCAGGGCATAAATGCCTTTGCGCTTGGAGCGGTCGGCGATGAAGAGATCATAAGGGGCGGCTTCGTCCGCGTAAGGCTGCTCGTTGCCGCCGGCAAGCGTAACGTTGGTTGGCAAAACAGATGTTGTACCGGAAAGCAGATTTAAAACTGCAGCGATGTCATTGGCGGCGGCGGCATCGACAACCACGGAGGAGCCTGTGCCGCGTGTACCGGAAGAGAGGATCAGCTTGTCAGCCGTACTGGCACAGGTGAATCCTTTGTAACCGGCAATCGCGGGTTGAAGCGCGCGGACTTTGCTCTGAATCCTTCCGGCCATGTCGGCCAGCTGGGCGGGGATGGTCGCGCCGGAAGCCACGGCGGCATCCAGAACGACGGTATCCGGTCCATAACCGTCCACGCTGATTTTGAAGCTGGTCTTGGCTGCGGAAGGAACTGTCAGCGCGGCGGCAAAAGCAGCACTGGTCAATTCTCCCCGCAGAGGGATTTCCGCAGGGCGAATTGCGGCAACGGCGTCGGTTTCCACGCCGCCGTTTAATGTTCCCAGTTTCAAGCGGGCGGAGATGTCGTTTCTTTCGCCGGGAAGAACGCGAACCGTGGAAGCTTCTCCCGCCACACCGGAGGTGATGACGATTTGTTTGTCCGCATTGACAGCGACGGTCAGGTCTTTGAGGGCCGGCTCGGATGGTACGGCCGTAGTCAGGCGCGTTGCGATAGCCGCGCGCAGCTTTTCCAGACGGTCGGCAGCCGTCGCGCCGGTTACATCTGCCGGGGCGAGAACGACGGATACGGGAGCCAGACCGTTGACGGATATCCGCAACGCATTGTGAGTGTCGTCGCGCAGCAGGGCGACATCCAGCAGATTGCTGGATTCATCCACCAGTTGGCCGCTGACGCTTGTTCCTTTGCCGAGGCCGGCGAGGCTGGCAATGTTTTTGACTGCAACCAGCCTGGAAACACCATTGATTTTATCGACGACGTAGGACGAATCTTTGCTGTTCATGGAGAGATTTGCAAATTTTTCCGTAATCGCATCAGCCGGAGCGTCGGCGGGAGCGTAAAAAAGCGTAAGATTGAAGGTGCTGGCGGGGTTGGCGGTTGCATAGTCCACACGGATTTCAATGTTGTTTCCCGCACTTCCTTCATCCAGGGCCGTCAGTTCCAGCACGTTGGCGGAACCGCCGGCGGTCAGGATCTTTTGAGCGGCGGAGGCATTCTTCGCCAGACGGACGATCCACGCGTCGCTGCCGCCGTTTAAATAAAACTGACGGACGGCGTAACTCAATTTGGAGCCGGCATCCAGCCCGCCGAAAGCGCGTTCGAAATCCGCGTAGCTGAGAATCCTTATGGCCTTGTTGATGGGCCCCCGTTTTGTGCTGCCCACAAAAGCGGTCACTGATGTACTCACACCGGTGATGGTGCGTACGCCGCTGGGCACTTCCTCAATATAAACTCCGGGATATGTTGGTGTAACTGGCATCACAAATCTCCTTTCTTAGGAACTTTGGAATTATTATTAAATTTTCGTAATGTATTTTCCGTCTACTTCGATTCGAGCCTGATAATTGATGAAATTGAGAAGCATTAAGACGCGGTCCCGGGCTTTCAGCTGCTGAAAGATGCCGGTAAATCCCGCCAGGGGGCCTTCCTGGATCATTACCTTGTCCCCGGGATGGAAAACAGCCTGATCCATGTAAATATATCCGTCTGTAAGCCGGGAGCGGATCTGGTCGATGATTCGATCATCCACCACGCAGGGATGCCCCGACGGATCGCTGATGATGCGTTTGACGCCCCGCGTATACGTGATCAAATGATAGTACCGAGAAGGGGTAAAGCGGGAGAAAAGATAGCAGGGGAAGAGGTGCTCCGTCTTTTCCTGCACCTTGCCGCGGCGGAGGCCGCTGCGTTTCAGTTTGGGTTGAAACACTTCGATATCCGGCAGATTCAGCAGTTGACCGCTGACCGTCTCCTCCATTTTGGGCTTGGTGTAAATGCAGTACCAGTTCTTCATTATTTGTGCCGGATTTTTGCAGGCTACCGCCATTAGCTGTCATATGTAAACAGCTTTGGCCATATTCATTAAAAAGTTACAGTACTCGCACTCTTTTACAAAATACTTCACAGTATATTCAGCCCTGGACAGTTTGGTGCGATAGAAGTCAGCCGGATCTTTACAAGCTACACAAATTATCTGATTAATGTCATTAATGATTATAAAACAATCGTATATCGGTAAGTTTATTTTTCTATATATAATAAGATAACAGGAAAGCTTTTTTGCTGTCAATGGCTTTTTCCGCCGACATGAAAAAAGGAGGGAACGTCGGGCGTTCCCTCCTTAAAAAAGGGGGGGAGGGAGGAGAAAGTTGATGAATTTGTAAAAAGTTGCAAAATAACAATTTTCAGACGGCCTCGTAAAAAGGCCGCAGGCAAGGCGCGCAAATCATAAGGAATGAGGCGCACTTAGCGTGCGCCGCAGTGACGAATGATGAAGCGCAACGCAGCATCCGGCCTTTTTACGAGGCCGTCAAAGTTAATTTAGTAGCAGATTCCCGGACCGTGTTCACCATGGCCTCTCATGCCGCCGCGGGGACCAAAGCCCTTGCCTTTGCCCCAGCCGGAGTTAACCAGTTTTTCCCGCTGCTCCGGTGTCAACACTTTACGAACTTCCAGTTTATGGGCGGTTGTTTTATCTTCCAGCTGATCGCGCAGAACTCTCACTTCTTTTTGCAGGGCCAGGATTTTATCCTTATCGGGATTTTCCTGCAGCCACATCCTGCGCAGTTCGACCGATTTATCGAACATCTTTTCTCTTACCGGCCTTATTTCTTTCCGGTGGGCAGTCTGCAGCGCTTCAATTTTTGCTTTCTGCGCATCGGTAAGATTCAGCTTTGACCAGACTGTGTACTCATGATGGTTACCGCCGCCATGCCGCATACCCTGGCCCGGCCCCGAAGCGAATACCGGCATGCTCAAAACGAGACCTACGGCGAGAGTAAGCAATGCTAAAGTTATTTTTTTCATATTGAACCTCCTTGTCAGGTTTTTATTGTGAAGCAATTCGACGTTACATAGAGCAAGGGATGTGCCATTTATCATATTTCAAGATAACATGCTGATTAGATAAGGTTATCACCTGAGAAGCCAAATTAGCATTTGAATTTTATTTCATTGACGGATAATATGTATCCACACAAAGGTAACCGCGTGGATAATTAGTATCCATGCACAGTTTTGCAAACATTATCCCGGGCAGCAAACAGAAAGTCGGTTGTGAAGATTAAATCCAGACAAAAATCCCGTTTTGACATCTCCATCTGGGTGGCGATAAGTGCGATTGCCGTGTTGGCCGTGATTTCCGCCGTGATGGCTTTTACCCATTTTCAGCGGCAGAAGGAACAGGCCGTTGAGTTGCTGATGGAGAAAGGGGCGACACTCATCAGATCATTCGAGGCCGGCCTGCGCAGTTCAAGCCGGGAGGGCAGCGATCTATTTTTGATCCAGAAGCTGTTGATGGAAACAGCGCAGCAGTCGGATATTGACTACATTATCGTCACCGACAACAAGGGCAACATCATCGCCGACAGCGATCCTTCCATGGTCGGGCAGTGCTATGGCCTGGATCTGGATACCGAAAAAATCGCTTTAAGCCCGGAAAAAAAATGGCGCCGGACGGCCAACCCGGAGGGCGCCGGCACATTTGAAGTGTACCGCGGCCTTTTTCCCCGGGAAAGATACGATGAAATGCAGAAGGCGCCCCTGATCCAGAGCAGCAATATGATTATTTACGTCGGTTTCAATATGGACATGATGGAGAAGGCGGACCGCGAGGATACCCGCAACACAATTATAATCGCGCTTATCCTTTTGCTCATTGGTTCATCGGCCATCGTTTCCCTGTTTCTTGTCCAGGCCTATCGTTCAACGCGCACTTCCCTTTCCCGGATAATTGTTTTTTCCCAGGCTCTCGTTAAGAATATGCCTATCGGCCTGATTGCCCTCGATGCAGTCGGTGATGTCGCCGCCTGCAACGAAAAGGCGGGGGCTATTTTAAACGCCGCCGGCGGTGATACCATCGGCAAAGAAGCGCATGCGGTGCTGCCCGCGCCTCTTTATAAAATACTGGCCGGACTTCCTGAACAGGGCGGTCTGGTGGAGGAAGATTTGCAGCTTGCTGCCGGGGAGAAGGAAGGCAAAACGTTGGAAATTGTTGCCGCCTCGCTTGCAGACGCAGGAAACCCCATCGGAAAGATACTTCTGCTGCGCGATGTGACGGCCTTGCGGCAACTGGAAAAAGAAGCGGTAAAAAACCGCCATCTGGCTTCCATTGCCAGCCTGGCCGCCGGCGTCGCCCATGAAATTCGCAATCCGCTCAGCTCCCTCAAGGGATTTGCCGTGTACTTCAAGGAACGCCTGGCCGGAGATAAAGAAGACGAGCAGATGGCGAACATTATGATTGCCGAGGTGGAGCGACTTAATCGGGTCATCAGCCAGTTGATCGAATTTGCGCGTCCTCTGCAGCTGAAGCGGGAAAAAACGTCTTTCCCCGGTTTGATTCAGCACACACTAGGCTTAATTGTCGCCAACGCCAAAAAGAATCATGTTAACATCTCAACAGATCTGGCCTCCGATTTACCGCCCGTGGAAGTTGATCCCGATAAAGTCAAACAGGTGCTGCTGAATATTTTCCTGAACTCGCTGGCGGCGATGAAAGACGGCGGCAGTTTGACCATCAAGCTTGTACCGAGGGCAAACAGCATTGATGTGATCGTTTCCGATACGGGGACAGGCATCGAGAAAGAGAATTTGCCGCATATCTACGACCCTTATTTTACCTCCAAACCGGCGGGAACAGGCCTGGGATTGGCGGTCGTGCAAAAGATAATGGAGGCGCACGGCGGAACTATTAACGTGGAAAGCACAAGCGGCGAGGGAACAACCGTTGCACTCCAGTTCCCTTACCAATAAAGAGGATAAAGTGATGAAAATAAAACAATCAATACTGGTTGTAGATGACGATTTGGCGCACCGGATCATGCTCAAAAAACTGATCGGCAGCTGGGGCTATGATATCTCGGAGGCGGATGACGGTTCGGTTGCCGTTGATGAAGTTCAAAAACGCGCCTTTGACCTGATATTAATGGACATTCGCATGCTCAATGTTTCCGGGATTGAAGCCCTCGATCAAATCAAAGTCATCAATCCGGCGATACCGGTGATCATCATGACCGCCTATGCCTCCGTCGAGACGGCGGTTCAAGCCTTGAAGAAAGGGGCCTACGATTATCTCACCAAACCGCTCGATTTTGACGAATTAAAAATCGCCATTGCCCGCGCCACCGAGCATACCCGCCTCAAGAAAGAAAATGAATATTTAAAGGAAAGACTGGGCGAAGGGTTTGACCGGCGAAGCGTTATCGGTCAGAGCCCGGCCATGGTTAAGCTTTTGGATACCGTGTCTCAGGTGGCTCCTACGGAAGCAACTATCCTGATTACCGGCGAATCGGGAACAGGCAAGGAAATGATCGCCAACGCCGTTCATTACAACAGCTCCCGCGCCGGAGCGCCGTTTATAAAAATTAACTGCGCGGCGCTTACCGAGACGCTTCTGGAATCGGAACTGTTCGGCCACGAAAAAGGAGCCTTCACGGGCGCGGACCGGAGGCGGGAAGGAAAGTTCCGCCAGGCCGACGGGGGCAGTATTTTCCTGGATGAAGTCAGCGAAATGTCGCCGTCGATGCAGGTGAAGCTGCTGCGGGTTTTGCAGGAACGGGAAATTACCCGTGTCGGCGGTTCGGAAGTTCTGAAAATCAATGTCCGCGTGATTGCCGCTTCCAATAAGGACTTGAAAAAGGAGATGGAAAAAGGCACCTTCCGCGAAGATTTGTTTTATCGTCTTAGTGTGGTGGTTCTGCAGATGCCGCCGCTGCGGGAAAGAAAAGAAGATATTCCCTTGCTGGCGCAGCATTTCCTGGGACTCTTTGCCGAAAGGAATTCCAAAAACATCAAAGGCTTTACACCGCAGGCAATGGAAAAGCTTTTAAGGTATACCTGGCCCGGCAACGTCCGGGAATTGATGAATGCCGTGGAAAGGGCAGTCGTCCTTTCCCGCACGGAATACCTGGATGCCGACGAACTATCGCTGCTGATGGCGGATGATGCGGTTGATGAAAAAATCACCCAGAGGAGTCTGCCGGAAAACATACCGCTGGAAGAAATGGAGAGAAGGACCATTCTGGAAGCCCTGAACGCCACCGGCGGCAATAAAAGCGAAGCCGCCCGCCGCCTGGGAATCACCCGCAAAACCCTGCGCTCCAAGCTGGAAAAGTATGAAGGGGCTGGGTGATAACGGCCTGTTGCCCAAATCTCTTTGTCTCTTGCCGGAAACGTTTTTGGTGAATTCTAAGGCTTCCGAAAGGTGACTTCAAAACCCGTCTTCGACTCAGACAGTTGAAGTCACCCATCTTTCGTTTAGCCGGAATTCATGACAAAAACATTTCCAATGGCCGTTCCAAAGAAATTTGGGCAACAACCTGATGACATTTAACGATTTCTATATAGAAATGTCATAATTAATGCGATTAAGGAACCATATGGTCGATCACATGAAGCAGCATGAGCGTTATGTGCAGGAGATGTTGGCAAAAAATCTTCAACAGGAAGCATTGCAGGAACTTAGCGAATATCATGACAAACAGATTCGATGGATGCAGCATGAGAGAATTGTCCATCTCATTGTCATGCTCTTTGTTTGTCTTTTTACTTTGCTTTCCCTGGGGTTTGCCGTTTTAAGACCGGCCTTGCCGGGAATTGCCCTTTGCACGCTTTTGATGATTTTGGCGGTTGCCTACATCATCCACTATTACCGGCTCGAAAACGGCGTACAGAGATGGTACGACTTGGCCGATGAAATCAAACAGCATAAGAATCAGCCCTGATTCCTGTCCGTTTTTTTCGAATTTTTTTTCAGAAGCTCCAGCAGCTTGTCCTGATAATAATAAGCGGCAATGAAGATAAGTATTCCGACGACGACAAAACAGCCCAGAAGTACATATTGACCATTGCGAGCGGAATTTCCCGTCAGTGTGAGCATTATGGTGCCCAACAGGCGTCCGGCGGCGGAGATAATCAGAAAAGTTCCTGCCGGCATCCGGCTCACGCCCATGATGTAGCAGAGATAATCCTTGGGAAATCCGGGAATTAAAAAAAGAAAAAAAGATACGAGTATGCCCTGATGCTCCATGAAATGATCAAATTTTTCGATGACGGTCGGTTTTACAATTTTTTCCAGCAGGGGCATACCGAAAAAATGAGCGAGGACAAAAGCCAGCCAGGAACCCAGAGTCAGACCGATGGTCGAATAGATGGTTCCCAGAACGGGTCCGTAGAGATAGCCGCCGATGAATCCGGTCAACTCACCGGGAACGGGAGCGGCAACAACCTGAACTACCTGGAGGAAAATGAAAACAATCTCATCAAAAGGGGATACCCTGATGAATTCAATTATTTTTCTTTTGCTCGTAAAGAAAAGGTATAGATCATAATGAAGAAACAAGTATGTGGACAGGCTGAGAAGTGCAACAAGTACAACGGCTTTAAGGGCTAATAGTCTATTGCTTGACGTGTTCATGAATTCTCTTTTCAGCCCTTAGTTGCCGATTTTCTTCACTTCCTCTGCGGATTTTTTCTCCTCCTCATTCATAGATTCCTTAAAACCCCGGATTGCTTTACCTATCGCGCTGCCCATATCCGGCAGTTTACCCGGGCCAAAAATAATGAGCACAATGGCCAGAATAACTAATAAATGCATTGGTTGGAAAAGTCCTTCGAACATTGATCAATCTCCTTTTTTTAATTCCAATTCTAAATCAAGTGCTATCTTTGTTGGTCCTTCGGCAGGCTCAGGACAGGCTTATAATTGGGGCAGTGATGGTGAGCTTGTCGAACCACGCCTCGTCGCCTCCTCCTAGCCGCCGCGATATCATCATTGATTTAGAAATGGAATAAAGCCTAGCTTATTGTACTTAATCCGTCAAATTTAATATTGCCGTCTCACGTTTGAGCCAGCTTAAATATTCCCTGCTGCCTTTAATAATCGGAACAGCAATAATTTCCGGTGTTTCGTAAGAATGTAAACTGATAATGGCCTTTTCCAATTCCGGATAAAGGCTTTCTTGTGTTTTGATGAGGCAAAGCCATTCCGTGGCGGTTTCTACTTTACCCTGCCAACGATAGGTGCTGATAATCGGGCCCGCTATCTGCACACAAGCCGCCACCCTTTGCTCCACTAAGTGACGGGCTATTTTCTGCGCTTCTTCTTTCGTTGCGGTGGTCGTTGTTACCGAAATGCAGGAACTCATAAGATTCCTCTATATACTTTTTTTATGACCGTTTTCATTTCTTGACGCATTCATACATCAGCACCGCGGCGGCCTGCGGCAGGCTCAGGGAATCGGCTTTACCGCTGCCCGGAATACACCACAGTTCATCAACCATGCCCAGTAAATCATCCGGCAGTCCGTGGCTTTCACTGCCAAGCAGCAGCGCAACATTTTTGGGCAGTGCGTGAGGAGCGAAGCCCCGGCGTACATCACTGCCGATCAGATAACAGGATTTTCTTATTTCCGGCAATGCTTTTTTCAGGGAAACATCGGCAAGGATATTCAAGTGGAACAGACTCCCCATGGAGGTGCGCACCACCTTGGGATGCGTATATTCCACGGAACCGGCACTCAAAATGATGTTTGCAAAATCAAACCATAAGGCGCTGCGCAGCAGCGCACCAAGGTTGCCGGGATTGCTGATTTCGTGCAGGATTAAAGTATTGCCGGAAGCCAAAGTGGAATAGTCAACTTCAAAAGGCTCCTCGGGCATGGCCACCAGCGCCATTATCCCCTCCGGTTCCTTATCCTGGCTGATTTTTTGCCATTGTGCGCGGGTTAATGCGTAGCGGGGAATTTCCGCCGGAGCTTTGGCGATGATCTTTTCCCAGTATCTACGCTTTTCCGGCAGCAGCAGGATTGCTTTGGTTTGCCGGCGGCTGGATAAAAGTTCAGCTACGACCTTGACGCCTTCGGCGGTAAACAATCCCTCTTCCCGGCGAAACTTGCCGTCGGCAAGACGAGTCCACTTCTTTATCTGGGCCTGCGATGGTACAGATAAATTATTTTCCATTTTATTCGGCGACTTCATTATTTACATCGACGACGGCTTCCACTTCCCTGACGGCAGCGGGCCAGATAAACGAAGTAATGACTGAAAGCGACAGGATCACGGCGATGGCACCGAGAGAAATACCCGTGGGAATCTTGACCAGATCGGCTATCAGCATTTTCACGCCGACAAAGCTCAATATTGCGGCCAGACCGTAATGCAGGTGATGGAACATTTTCATCAGGCCGGAAATAGCAAAGAACAGTGAACGCAGCCCCAGGATGGCGAAGACATTGGATGTGTAGACGATAAAAGGATCGGTGCTGATAGCCAGCACAGCGGGAATCGAATCAATGGCGAAGATGATGTCGGTTGTCTCCAGCGACAGCATCACGGCCAGCATGGGTGTTGCAAAGCGTTTGCCCTGTTCAACGATAAAGAACTTCGCTCCGGTAAATTCTTTCTTCGTCGGAACGAAAGAGTGCAGCAGTTTGAGGGCTACATTTTTGTCCGGATGAACCTCGGTTTCTTCGTTTAAAGCCATTTTTACGCCGGTGAAAATCAGAAAAATTCCAAAGATATAAATTATCCAGTGGAACGTATTGATCAGCGCCACCCCGGCAAAAATAAACGCGCCGCGGGTGATCAGCGCCAGAAGTATTCCCCAGAACAGGGCTTTATGCTCATATTCGTGCGGCACCTGGAAGTAACGGAAGAGCAGCAGAAAAACGAAAAGGTTGTCGATGCTCAGCGAGTATTCGATTAAATAACCGGCCAGGAATTCCATTGATTTCTGATGGCCGTAAAAAAAGTGCACACCGGTGCAGAACAGCAGGGCCAAAGTTATCCAGAAAGCCGTCCATAACAGGGATTCTTTGATTTTGACAACATGCGTCCGCCGGTTAAAGACGCCCAGATCCAGCGCCAGCATCGACAGTATAAAAACCCCAAAAAATATCCACCACCAAGTCATTACCAGTTTACCTCAAGTGTTAAATTTTCCGGCGCAGAGCCTGCGCCGCAATATGAATTATATCCCAGGGCCCGCTGTAGGGGGGCGCATAGGCAAAATCCAGGTAGCTGATTTCGTCTATATTCATTTCCGACCAGAGAGCGACGGATAAAGTGTTGATCCGCCCCACTGCACCCGCATATCCGACTGTTTGCGCTCCCAGAATTTTCCCGGAAGACTTGTCGGCGATAAGCTTCAAACCAATCTTTTTGTAGCCCATTGGTCCCGCAATGGCATTTGCCCAGGTTACAATTCCAACGGGATCGTAGTTGCTTTTGACTGCTTCCTTTTCATCAATGCCGGTTGCCCCCGCTTCCAGATTAAAGAGCCGGAAGGACTGGGCGCCGACTATGCCCGGAAAAGTCAGCGGGTTCCCGCTTATGTTGCGCCCGGCGACCCGCCCCTGTTTATTGGCGATATCACCCAGCGGAACATTAACATGCCGCCGGCTGATGCGGTTATAGGATTCGCAGCAATCGCCCACAGAGTATACATTCTCCAGCGACGTCTGCTGTCGGGAGTTGACAGCAATGGCTCCGGTCTGCCCGAGAGCCACACCCATCGTTTTGGCCAGTTCGACATTCGGCTGCACACCAATGGCGAATAAAATCAGGTCCGCCTCCCAGTTGCCCTTATCGGTGACCGCGCAAAGGGCGTAATCGCTTCCCTTTTCGATGGCTTTCGTTTCTATTTCGGGAACAAATTCCACGCCGTTGGCTTTTATTTCATCAAGCATAAACTGCGATAATTCCGGATCCCAACGGTTGGCCGGCAGAGTACCGCGGTGAAAAATGGTCGTCTGGATGCCGATCCTCTGCAGGGATTCACACATTTCCATGGCAATAAAACCGGCGCCGATGATAATCGCCTTACGGCATTTCTTTTCCTGGATGTATGTTTTGATTTTGAAAGCATCATCCAGTTTTTTTAAAGTAAAAACTCCATCATTCACCTCTACGGGAATGCCGGGAATAATAGCTTTGGTTCCTGTGGCCAAAACTAAAATATCAAAGGGAACTTTACCGTTGTCCCTGACTTCGACTATCTTGTTGTTATAATCTATACTTAAAACTTCCGTTTCCAGACTGACGTCTATTCCCTGCTCGCGGAATTTTTCCGGCGTCCGGACGATCAGTTTTTCTTTCTTTTTCACTTCGTCGGCTATGTAGTAGGGCATCGGGCAGGCCGCAAACGAAACATACTTCCCGCCCTCCAGAATCTTTACATTCAGTGAAGGATCATTACGCCTGGCTTCAGCTGCAGTAGAAGCCCCGCCTGCGCCGCCACCGATGATGACTAAATTCCTGCTCATAACCACCTCCGTAACATTTTTATCAAGCCTTTTTTAATTTTCCTTACACAGTGAGACCTGAAAATCTACCTTTTTTCAAAAGCCTTACAGCAGTTGTTTTTGTACCGGTATTTTTTTACGCCCGAGCAAGATAACAGCGCCGCATAAAATCATCAACAGACATAAGACCTGCCCCATGCTCAAAAAGCCCAGAACAAAACCAAGCTGGTAATCCGGTTCGCGGAAAAACTCAATGATAAAACGGACAAAACCATAGCCGCAGAGGTAAATTCCCAGCAGATAGCCGTCAAAACGTTTCTTTTTTCTGAGCAGCCAGAGAATCGCG
Organism: Smithellaceae bacterium; assembly: GCA_035341435.1. Taxonomy (GTDB): domain Bacteria; phylum Desulfobacterota; class Syntrophia; order Syntrophales; family Smithellaceae; genus MVRV01. The sequence continues at coordinate 12,160 of DAOQVG010000001.1, read as the reverse complement.
AATAAGACTATTCCTTCGAAAAAAGCTTCATAGAGTTGAGAGGGATGGCGTAATTGCTGCGTCGGATCAAGCGGGAAATACATACCCCACGGCATTGTGGTCGCCCTGCCGAATAACTCGCCGTTAATAAAGTTGCCGATCCGGCCAAAAGTATACCCCAGGGGCACGGCCGGCATAAAAAGATCGGCAAAGCGCCAGAAATTGATTTTATTTTTGAGGCAAAAGTAAAGCGAGACGACGGCGACGCCGATCAGACCGCCGTGATAGGACATACCGCTGAGCCCGATAAATTTTATTCCATTGGAAAAATCGAATGGTAAAATAATTTCGAGCGGATGCTGCAGATAATAGCCGAAGTTATAAAACAGGACATAGCCGAGTCTTCCGCCGAAGATAACGCCCAGCATCGCCCAGACCATATAATCCTGAATTGTTTCAGTGCTGTATTCATAGTTTTCGTGTTTGATCCGGTAGCTCACCATCAGGTAGACGAGAGCAAAAGCGATAATGTACATGAGGCTGTAATAGCGCAGCTGAAACGGACCGATACTAAAAAGAACGGGGCTGATTTGAGCGGGTAAATTTTGCCACATATTAATAAAAACTTCCATAAATTTAGCTTCTTTCAACAAAGCCAGGCAGGAAATGCAGCCTGGCGTCAGTACGCTTCGCCCTTCAGGTTTCCTATGTACAGTTCCGCACTGAAAGCTGCAGTCGCTCCATCACCGGCGGCGGTCACTACCTGCCGGAAAAGTTTGGCCCGGCAATCACCGGCGGCAAAAAACCCGGCGGCGGAAGTTTTCATGTCATCATCGGTGATAATATAGCCGGCCTCATCCAGCTCTATGCTGCTGCGGAAAATATCGGTATGAGGAATCCGGCCGGCAAAAATGAAGACTCCTTCCGCATTAATTGCTTTCAGTTCGCCGGATACTGCATCTTTAATTTTAACTCCGGTGACGAGATCGTTGCCTGTAACTTCCGAAAGCGTGGAATTCCAGACGAATTCTATTTTCTTTTCCGCAAATGCTCTTTTTTGCAAAATTGCCGCCGCCCGCAACCGGTCGCGGCGATGGATTACACTTACTTTTTGGGCAAAATGAGTCAGAAACAGAGCTTCCTGAATCGCCGAATCACCGCCGCCGACCACAACAACATTCTGATTGCGATAGAAAGGCCCGTCGCAGGTGGCGCAATAAGAAACGCCTTTTCCGGCAAATTCCGTTTCGCCGGGAACCCCCAGCTTTCGCCACTGTGCTCCCGTTGCCGCGATTACGCTGAGCGCGCTTAATTTCTTTTCCCCGGTTTCAATGATCCATAAATTTACCGTCGGGTCTCGCGATATGGAAGGACATCTCTGGAGACTACTTCCAGACCGAATTTCAGCGCCTGATTTTTAAAAAGCAGCATCAGATCAAACCCATTTATACCGTCGGGTATGCCCGGATAGTTTTCGATCATGTCGGTTACGGTAATTTGACTTACGGTGGCCGCACCTTCCAGCAGCAGTGCTTGAAGTCCGGCCCGGGCGGCGTAAAGCCCCGCGGTAAATCCCGCCGGTCCGCCTCCAATAATAATTATATCGTAATCATATTCCGGTAATTTCGCGTTGCCCATAGGAACTCCAATTTTATTTTTATCCCAGAGTTTAATCAGGATAGACTGCTTTTGTAAAGTCAAAAATAAGCATTATCGGCTCAGTATTAAAGGCGCCTCCCGGCGAACTATCGCCCAACTTCTTTTAGCTTGACACAAATGAGCTTTTGTTTTGTATTTATGAAAACAGACAGGAGAATGTCATGAAAAGAATAATGATTTTTGCGGCAATGTTTGTTCTTGCCGGATGCGCCGGACAAAGTCCTGTCCTCTATCCGAATGAACACTTAAAAAACGTGGGGGAAGCCAGGGCACAAAGTGATATCGCAGAGTGCTCGCAGCTGGCGGAAGCCTATGTCAAGGCCAATCCGGGAGCAAAAGTGGCGGGCGGCACCATCGCCGGCGGCGCCGGCGGCGCTGTTGTTGGCGGTGCTGTCGGCGCAGTAACAGGCAATCTGGGCAGAGGCCTGGGAGTCGGTGCTGCGGCCGGCGCTGCAAGTGGACTGGTGCACGGCATTTACCGGTCTTCCCAACCCAGCCCCGTTTATAAATCCTTTGTCGACAAGTGCCTGAAGGAAAAAGGATATGAGCCGATCGGGTGGGAATGAGAGGTTTCTCCCTGCAAAAAATCAGCAGGTCTTATTTGCTAATTGACTCAAAAATGAATATACTGCAGACAGTTTGTCGCCGTCGGGAGATTAGAAACTGAAGCTTACGATTTTCAACAGATTAATCATCAATAATTTTCTGATTATCCTTCTGGTAGGTGTTATTAGTGGATACACCATCATTCACCTGAATAATCTCAATGGAATGATCGAGTCCGTAATCAGGCACGATTCCCGGATCATCAAAATAGTTGAAGACGCTCTTGATGATCTGTACAGTATGACTGCCGCCGACGACAAGTATCTCATATCCGGGGATCCTGATTACTTCCGGCAGTTCGAACAGACCAAAAATGATTTTGACCGCAGAATAAAAGAACTATCAGTTCTGGCGGACACCGAAGCGAAATATGTTCTTCTGTCGGATATTGGAAAATTTCAAAGCCGGTATAATGCCCTGCTAAGGAAACGAAGTGCGTTCACAAACCGTTTGCCGGTGTGGGAAAAAAACATTGAGGCTTATGTGAATGAGAGAGAGGAAATTACCGGCAACATTGACCGGAGGCTGCGTTCGCTGTCGAATATTTCGGCAGAAGACAGGCACAGCAAATTGCGTCAGTCCAGGGATATGGCGGTGCAGATTGCCAATGTCAGTATTATTGCGGGCATTATAGTTTTTTGTCTTGTGCTGATTATCACATTTATCAATGCCCGAAAAATCAATCAGCCGATAATGTTACTGAGAGAGAAAACAAAGGATGTTGCTTCGGGAAATTTTGATGAAACTGTCGAAATATCATCTCCTCCCGAGATCAGAGAATTGGCCAATGCTTTTAACGCGATGTGCGGACGATTAAAAGAAATGGATCAGATGAAAATCGACCACATCAGTCATTTGTCTCATGAATTACGAACTCCTTTGACTGTTATCAGAGAGGCATCGTTGATGCTTCAGCAGGGTGTATTTGCCAGGATTCCGGAAAAGCAGGCAGATTTATACAAGATGGTGAGGGAAGAATGCGAACGACTGATATCGTCCGTCAACCGGATCCTCGATTTTTCACGGATGGAAGCCGGAAATATGTATTTTTCTTTTCAGCAAGCCGATATTAAACCGGTAATAGAGAAAAGCATCACGAAGCTGTCACCGCTGCTGCAAAATAAAAAGATGAATATTGTTAAGGAAATACCGGAAAACCTTCCTGTGCTGCGGATGGATGTGGAGAGAATCGCGGAAGTACTGGAAAATTTATTAAGCAACGCCTGGAAATACACTTCGGCAGGGGGGACGATTACAGTTTCCGCTGTTCATGACGATGAGAAAAAAGCAATGGAAATATCTATAAAAGATACGGGGATGGGTATTCCCGAGGACGTATTGCAGCAGGTATTTGATAAGTTCAAACGCGTTGACGATCGCAGAGGGGCTATCCGGGGCACCGGGCTGGGACTGGCAATAGTCAGGTATATTATCAATGCACATGGAGGCCAAATATGGGTAAAAAGCAAGATAGGCGAGGGAAGTATGTTCACCTTTTCTTTGCCTGTTTCCTGATAATTCCGATTCTACAACTATTCGGGTGCGCCCACTATTATAATGAAATGGCCGCCGCAACGGATTTCGAACAGGCCGAGAATTTCACCAGGCAGGGAAACTACAACGCAGCTGCAGCCAAATATGAAAATATTGCCGAAAGTTATCCGGGAACCGGCGACCGGGCTCTTTTTCAGGCGGGCGTTATCTATATGCTGCCGCAGAATAAGCGCAAGGACTATCGTACGGCCTGGGAATACTTTCGACGGCTGGTCAATAAATATCCGAAGAGCAGCTACAGGCAGGACAGTGAAATATTTATTTCCTTGATCAACGAGATCAACAACAGGGACAAGAAGATAAGTACGCAGCATAAACAGATAAACAAACTCGAACAGCAGACAAACAAGCTCGAACAGCACGTAGAAGAAATCGAAAAGAAGCTGGAGCTGATGAAAAAAATTGATATGAATTTGAAGAAAAAGAAAAAAATTCTTCGGTAAGGTTAAGGATATTATAGGGGTTAGTTAGTAATGGACAGGCTTTTAGTTGTAGACGATGATTTAAATATTTTAAAAGTATTAAAAATGAGGCTCGAATCCGAAGGATATCAGGTGGAAACGGCATCGGATATCGCCGGGGCCAAGGAACTGGCGTCAAAAAATGAGTATGAACTGGCTCTTCTCGACATGAAATTTACCGGTGGGAATGGAATTGAATTAATGAAAAGCATCCACGAATTGGATCAGGACCTTCCCGTCATTATTCTCACCGCCCATGGAACAATTGAAAGCGCCGTCGAGGCAATGAAAGAAGGGGCTTATATATATTTAACAAAGCCCTTCGATTACCGGGAACTCCTCCTGCAGATTAAAAACGGCATTGAGAAATCCAACCTGTCCAGAGAGGTGAAAAGACTCAGAAATATCATCGATAAGGACCACGGCCTGCAGAGTGTAATCGGCCGCAGTGCGCCGATGAAACAGGTTTTTGATTTAACGGCTCTCGCGGCTCAGTCCAATTCCAGTGTGTTTATCAGCGGTGAAAGCGGCACGGGCAAAGGAATGATTGCGCGGGCGCTGCATCAACTCAGTGACAGGAGGGATAAACCTTTTGTTTCCATCAATTGCGCTTCAATACCGGAGACGCTGCTGGAAAGCGAACTTTTCGGTTTTGAAAAAGGGGCTTTCACCGGTGCCGTAAGCAATAAGAAAGGTCTTTTTTTACAGGCTGATGGAGGAATGATCTTTCTTGATGAAATATCGGAAATCCCTTTGTCAATGCAGGGTAAACTTCTCAAAGCCATCGAGGAAAAAGAGTTTTATCCGCTGGGAGCCCAGAAGCCCGTCAAAGTCGACATCCGCATTGTTTCCGCCTCCAATAAAGATATAGAAAAAGAGGTAGAAAAAGGCAACTTCCGCAGCGATCTTTTTTACCGGATACACGTGATTCCCATCAGGATCCCCCCCCTGAGAGAACGCAAGGAGGACATTGCTCTGCTCGTTGAATTTTTTCTGGAAAAATGCGCCGCCAAAATGAATAAGCGCATTAAGAATATTGCACCGCAGGCAATGAAAAAGATCATGGTCTATTCCTGGCCCGGTAATGTCCGGGAACTGGAGAATGTCATCGAATGCGCGGTTGTAATGGCCAGAGAAGACGTAATTAACGAAGAGATGCTGGTTATAACAAACCAGAAAATGGAAGAGAACACTTTCTTACCGTTTAAGGAATCAAAGAATGATTTTGAGCGCAGCTATCTTGAGGAACTGATGAAAATCACCAAAGGCAATGTCAGCCAGGCGGCCAAAATGGCCGGTAAATACCGTGCTGATCTTTATGCCATGCTCGAGAAACACAAGCTGAATCCTCTGGATTTCCGGAAAGACTGAAGGAAAATTCATTCACTGATTATTTGCAGTATTGACGGAACATTCCCCATATCGAACTTTTTCCGCCGTATGATAACTCCTACACATTGCCGCGCCTCTTTCGGCTAATATCCTGAAGCGATAAGCCCATATTCTCTTTAATATCAAATATTTAATGGTGCAATACTTTTCGTGGCATATTCTTTGCTCTTAATATGTATGCAAATAATTGCGTCAAATATGTTTCAGATACGAACGTTTACCATATTCATCCAAGTCGTGGATATGTATATATGGAGGAATTTTATGAAGTTATTAATTCCCGATGGTTGTGTGGACAGCGTAAATGCGTTGTCTTCTTTTCTTGAACTCTCAGGACTGGAAATAGACAAAGCCTGTCTGTTGGAAACTCCATCAGGCTCTACCTGCTGGATGTTAACCTTGGCTGCAGGAGCAGATCAAATAACTTTGCCGCACAAGTCGCTCAAGAATCAGATGTAGGAAAGGCGGATTTTATTACGTAAATAGCCATTGCCGTTAGAATTATATCTTTTTAGCACACAACCGGGTGGCTGGATAGGTCCGGTGCCTCAAGTACCGGAGACAACGTAACCAATAAAATTATGAGGCCTGTCATGAAATTATTAATTGTGGATGATTGCGTGGATATCGTAAACATTCTATCTTCATTTCTGGAGCTGTCAGGCCATGAAATAGATAAAGCGTTGGACGGTATCGAAGCTACAGAGCTCCTGAGGAACAATTCCTATGATGTTGTGATTACCGACGCAGAAATGCCCCGGATGGGTGGAGCGGAACTTTGCCGCTACATCAAATCCGATTTACCGGCCACTTATGTAATAGGCATGAGTGGATCTTTTCAAGCCTTGAACAATTTCAAGGCCGCCGGCGCCGATATCTGCTTCGCCAAGCCATTCCATCTGGATGAAATGGAAAATGCTGTAGAAAACATCTGGTCGTCCGGCCGCTCCGGGTCAGCCGTTGCCGGTAATTCCTTCTGGAGTTATTCTGAGAGGCTCTCCAGTCTCTAAGCACGGATTACGGCTCGATACGGGTTCGAGCTCTATTATTGTTCAGGAAGCAATGCAGTAATAAACCAGGAACGGGGGATGGTAGAATCCTCCAGGTAAAAAAGCAACGTGATGATTATAGGTTTCATAGTATTATTTGTATTATTTGCATTATTTGTTTGGTGCTTGTGTCGGATAGGCAAGAAGGAAGTGCCCATTAACCTGCCTGATAACCAGCAGGTCGAATGTTATACAGACGTACAGGAAGCCGGCGCCCCCAGCCTGCATCAAAGCAGACTGTGCCAACAAAGATAGTGCGTGACTGGAATTGGAATAAGAGGTTTGATTATTATCGTCAAAGACTCAACAGCCTCGCCGGAATGATATATCTGCGCTTGGGAGAAACGAGGTGGAGGGCTCTTTGATCCGGCGATATATCTTGTTGTTCCTTGCCGTCGGCGTTCTGCTGGCTGCAGCCTCCCATCTGGGCTACATGTATTTCCAGGTAGGCCGGGAAGTTGCTGAAAAAGCCGGAGAAGCTCCCGCGATCTTTTACGGGTCTCCCACTTATATCCGGAAGGGAGATCACCTCGAAAATCTGCGTTTTACCGAACGATTACAGAGACTATCCTATAGGAGAATACAAGGCAAGCCGACGGAAGCCGGTACTTATTCGATTGCCCGGGATTCTATCCGGATATACCCCCGTAATATTGGAAGCGAAAAAAAATCTTTTCCCGACGGCCCTGTAAAGATTGTGGTGCAAACCGATCGGGTTGTATCTCTGCTTGCACCTGATGGTTCGCAGCTTAATTCGATCTGTCTGGAACCGGAGGAAATTGGCCGCATTCTGGGACCGCAGATGGAATCCCGTCGGCCGGTTACCCTGGACGCCGTCTCCCCTTACTTGCAAAAAGCTGTTGTCGCTTCTGAAGATGCACGTTTTTATTCCCATATGGGGATAGATTTCCTGGCCATCGGCCGGGCTTTATTGATCAATCTCAAAGAACGCCGGTTTGCCCAGGGTGCTTCCACCATTACTCAGCAGCTTGCCCGCAACTTCTTCCTCTCCCCGCAGAAGACACTCGGACGCAAACTGCGGGAGATGGAAATGGCCCTCGTCCTGGAAATGCGGTATTCGAAGCCGCAGATTCTGGAGATGTATCTCAACAAGATTTACTTCGGACAGGAAGGGCTCCGGGGTATTTACGGCATTGAAGAAGCGGCCGGATTCTATTTCTCGAAACCGGCTAAAGATCTTTCCCTGGAGGAATCCGCCCTGCTGGCCGGAATCATCCGCTCACCCCGGAAGTACGCCAATATCCGGGACAGCCAGGCGGCCCTGAAGCGGCGCAATAATGTCCTGGCGCGTATGCGCAAACTGAATATGATTCAGGAAGCAGAGTATCAACAGGCTTCCCGCCAACCGGTCAGGCTGCAGCAGCGCAAAATCCCCGTCCGCCTGTCGTCATACTTTGTGGACTACATTCAGAGGATCACTGCCGAAGAACTGGGCGGTGAAAAGCTCTATCGCACGGGCTACCGGTACTATACAACCCTCGATCCCATCCAGCAGGCGGCGGCGGAAGAGGCTGTTGGCCGGGGAATCGCCGAAATAGAGAGAACAGCCCTGCCGGCCGGTGAACCGCTGCAGGCGGCCCTGGTCGCCGTCAATCCAAAGACCGGAGCGATGACCGCGATGGTGGGGGGACGGTCTTACGAACAGAGCCATTTCAACAGGGCGGTGGATGCGAAACGCCAGCCGGGAAGCGCCTTCAAACCTTTCGTTCTTCTTGCCGCGCTTGTCCAGTCGGTGCAGGGAAAGACGAATAAAACGCTTTCCACACTTGTTTCCGGTGAACCGATTTCGCTTCCAACCCCCGAAGGAATATGGACGCCGGTCAATTTTGAAGGTAAAACGTACGACAAGATTACGATCCGGAAAATAATAGAGGATTCCGTAAATACCGCCGCCGTCCGACTGGCTTATGATGTCGGATTTCAGGAAGTGCTCAATACCGCACGGGCGGCGGGGATCACCAGCCCTCTTTTACCCGTTCCATCAATAGCGCTGGGGAGCTTCGAAGTTACACCGCTGGAACTTGCCTACGCTTTCGCGACGCTGGCTTCCGGAGGTATACGATTTGAGCGCTACCCCCTCTACGCGGTCAATACAGCGTCGGAAGATCCCCTTATTGTCCGGACAGTTCAGCAGCAGCAGGTTTTTGATTCGCGGGCGACATATCTTACCGGATATGCAATGGAAGGCGTACTTGCGCGCGGCACGGCCAAAGAGTCAAAGGCGCTGGGGATCAACTTTCCGGCCGCGGGAAAAACAGGAACGACAAACAGCAACCGGGATTCCTGGTTCGTGGGTTATACCCCCGACGTGGTCTGTGTTGTCTGGGTGGGATACGATTCCGGGGCCGATACGGGATTGACGGGGGCCAAAGGCGCGCTCCGCATCTGGACGCGCTTCATGCGGACTCTATATGCCCGTTCCGCACCGTCCGCCGTTATTGTGCCGCAGGGGATTGAAACCGCTTTAATTGATCCGGAATCCGGCCTTGTGGCCACGAACGAATGTCCGCAAAAACTGCGCGAGGCTTATCTTTCGGGAACAGCACCAAAAGAAACCTGTCCTTTGCATCCCGAAAACGCCGTCGGGAAAACTATTCGGAATGGCATACAGGGCGTACGGGAATTTTTCCGCAATCTTTTCAAATAGAGTACTCTTCCGGATGCAAAATAGAATTAACGCTTTTTACCGGATTTTTTTAAGAGATCGCCCAAAGTCCCCATTGTTTTCGGCGCTCTGGGCATGTAGCTTTTGTAATCATCAGTGCTTTCCTCTACTGATGAATCACCGCCTTCCGCGGCGAGATCAAGGGAAATCCGTTTGTTTTCACGGTCGATCTTTTCAATTTTCACTTCGATATCCGCGCCGGCAGTCAATACATCACGGGCGTGTTTGATTTTTTTGCCGCGGGCCAGTTTGGAAATGTGCACAAGACCGTCCACGCCGTCTTCCAGGGTTATAAAAGCACCGAAATCAGTGAGGCGGGAAACTTTGCCCTTGCAAACGGAACCTTCCCGGTATTTGGCGATTACCTCGTTCCACGGATCCGGCAGCGTATCTTTGAAGGATAAGGTGATACGGTTGCTTTCCCAGTCCAGATTGATGATGACTGCTTCAACGGTTGTTCCGGGAGCGAAAAGCAGTTTGGGATCTTCCACTCTGCCCCAGGACATTTCCGATATCGGCAACAGGGCCTGAACGCCGCCGATGTCAACAAATGCGCCGAAATTTCGAACGCTTTTTACCACTCCGCGGACAATCATTCCTGTTTGCAGCGTTTCTTTAAGAACTTGAATTTTTTCCTGTTCAATTTTTTCCAGCAGCGGCCGGCGGGAAAGTATGACTTTACGGCCGTTGTCTCCATACTCAAGAACGAGAAAATCCAGTTTTTTGCCCACAAATGAGGCGGCGTCATCAATTTTTTTGATGTCCATTTGAGAGTAAGGGCAAAAGCCGCCGGCGCCGGCGCCGATTTTGACCAGGAAGCCGCCTTTAATTTCTTTCTCTACGGTTGCCTCCAGCGGAATCTGGTTCTGATAGGCGTTGAGTAAAAATTCATCAACACTTTTGCGCGCCAGCAATTTAGTGGTAAAAAGTTTTTCACCATGCCTTGAAGAAATGAAGTAAGCCGTTATCTTGTCGCCTTCCTTGACAGTCAGGTTGCCGTCTTCATCGATAAACTCTTTTTTATCTATGTAACCTTCGCTCTTTGCTCCCAGATCAAGAAAAATCCAGTCGGTAGATATCTTTACGATTACCGCTTCAATTTTTTCACCTACGGAAAAATGCCTGGGGGTTGAGTATGATTCATCAAGCATCTGAGCAAAGCTTTTAGTTTCGTCCATTTTACGCCTCGTTTTAATTGGTTATTTTGTGTTTTTTGACGGTTTAATTATCAATGGCTGATGTTGATAGCACGAAAAATGTATTTTGTCTTTCAGAAAATTGGTATGAATAATTAATGAAATTAAGTAATTTAAAAAAATATGGATAATTGGGGAAAAATGTATTATGAAACAACGACTATTTTTAAGGAGTTAGATGATTTATGAGATTTGAGATCGCCCGTGGCGGGAGCGGGCTTACTTACGAAATCCGCAATATAATCTTGATTGCCGACAAACTTAAAAAGTATGGTGTAAATATTATCCGCGAAAACATCGGTGATCCGGTGGAAAAAGGGGAAGAGATTCCCGACTGGATGAAGGAAGTCGTTGCCGAAACCATCAGGGATAATCGCTCGTTTGCTTATTGTCCGACCAAAGGGGTGGATGAAACCAGAGAGTTTCTTGCCGAACGGGTAAATAAGAGGGGGAAGGCGCAGATTACGGCTGATGATATTATTTTCTTCAACGGTTTGGGTGACGCCATTGCCCGTTCCTATAGTTCTTTGCAGGTGGACGCCCGGGTGATTATGCCGGAGCCGACTTATTCGACGCACTTTATGGCGGAAGTGCTCCACGCTTCATTTCCACCCAACACCTACCGGATGAATCCTTACAGCAACTGGTATCCCGATATTTGCGAGATCGAAAAAAAGGTGAAAAGCGGCAAATCAATTGTGGGTATTTTGTTGATTAACCCGGATAATCCGACTGGATTTGTCTATCCGGTGGAAACCCTGAAGCAGATGATTCAGATCGCCAAGGATCACGGCCTCTTTCTGATTGCCGATGAAACTTATCTGAACATTGTTTACGGCGGAAAAAAGACGGTGCCTATCTCCGATCTTATCGGCGACGTTCCGGCGATCAGCATGAAGGGAATTTCCAAAGAATTTCCCTGGCCGGGTTCGCGCTGCGGCTGGATTGAAGTATACAATGCTGATAAAGACCCTGCCTTCGCCCGTTTTATCAACACTATTTTCCAGCAGAAGATGTCGGAAGTATGTTCAACGACTTTGCCGCAAATGACGATTCCGCGGATGATGAGCCACCCGGAATATCCGAATTATTTAAGTAAACGGATACAGCACTACGATAAACTCTCCAATATAGCTTATGACATTTTGAAAGATGTGCCGTATTTGATCGTCAACAAGACCAACGGCGCTTTTTATATGACGGCCGTATTCAATGAGTCGGCTCTCAATAACCGGCAGATTCTGCGCATTGAGCAGAGAGAAATCAGGGAATACATTGAACAACTGGTCAGTGAAGATATAGAAAACGACAAGCGCTTCGTTTATTACCTGCTGGCGGCGACAGGCATCTGCATAGTACCGCTGACATCATTTTTTACGCCGCTGCCCGGTTTCCGTATGACGCTGCTGGATAAGGACGAAGAAGAATTCAAGACAACCGTTACGACCATCGCCGAAAAAATAGTGGAATATATTGAGTCCGGAAAATAATTCCATTTTCAAATCAATGATGATACCGCGGCGGCTAGGAGTCTGTCGGACTTACAGTATAGATTTGAGTAAATAGCAGTTACCAAAG